>JALSRY010000288.1 GCA_026984555.1 Phycisphaerae bacterium | reverse complement strand
CAGGAGGGCGAACGCGTCCGCTCCCCGGGTGAGCCAGATCAGGCCGGGAATCCAACAGGTCACGGTCGCGAACGCGTCTACCACGAGCGCGGCCCATATCGCCAGCCGATGGCGTATGAAAGCCAATGCCGCGACCACAAGCAGCGCGATCCCGGCCACCCGCGCCATCCAGACAAACGCGCTGACGGATGTGTCGTAGACCGCGTCACCGCTGATCCCCTCCGGGACCAGCACGAATCCCATGTACAGGAACAGCGCCGCCGAGACCAACGCCCAGAACGGAGACTCGCGCGGCGGCGAAGGAGCCGGAGCGGCGCGAACGGGCGGGGAGTCCGCGGGGCCGCGTTGCGAATCGGACGGAGGCTTGAGGTCTGCCGGCGACATGGGGCTCCTCGTGAACCCGCGGATCATACCGCGACCGGGCACCACACCGCGACCCCGCGCGGGGGCCGCTGGGTCGGCCGTCGGCGTGCCCGGGCGTAACCGAACACATCGTACTTCCGGCATCGTTGCGCGTCACGATTCGATTTCCGCCACCGCGCGCGAGCGATCGGGAGTCGTTCGCGCGGCGGCGGGGGACGGTGGCCGGGTTGGCCGAAAGAACGTCCGAAGAATAGTATCTGCGTATCGGCTCGGCTGCGGATCGTGCCCGGGGCGTACTGAACCCGCGGGGTTGCAAGGCCGATTCCAAGAGCACGGCGCGAGGATCGAGGGCGGCATGACCTGGCAGACACGCGATTACGCATCCACCGAATCCGGCGACGTTCGGGTGCGCTACGGCGGCTCGCCGATACACAACCTGAGTGTGACGACGCTCCTCATCCTGGCGAACGTCGGGGTGTACTTTTTCGTGAATGTGCTGCGCACGACGCCGGGGATGTGGTTTTACGATTTCGGCGTCATGAAAGCCGAGGCGGTCCTGCACGGGCAGATTTGGCGATTGCTGACGGCGACCTATCTGCACGCGAATTTCGGGCACATCTTTTTCAACATGTTGGGGCTTTACTTTTTCGGTCCCGCGCTGGAGCGGACCTGGGGCCGGCGACAATTCTTCTTCGTCTACACGCTTGGGGGCATCGCGGGCAACGTCGTTCTGACGATCGCGGGGCTGGTGGGTTTCATCGATCCCCACGTGGAAGGTCTGGGCGCTTCGGGGAGCATTCTGGCGTTGCTCGGGGCGGCGGCGGTGCTGTTTCCCAACGCGCTGGTCTATATCTACTTCCTGTTTCCGATGCGTCTGCGCACGTGCGTGCTTCTCTACGGGGCATGGTTCGTGTGGAACGTTTTTCAGAAGGGTTCGAACTACGGCGGCGACCTTTGCCACCTGGGCGGGATGGCGGTCGGCGTGTGGTGGGCATGGTCGGGGGGGTGGTCGCTGTCGGGGCGTCATCGCGTGGTGCGCCCCCCTGGCTCGTTCTGGCGCAGGTTCTTCGGGCGCGCGCCCGCCCAGCCCGCCGAGAACCCGGGCGCCTGGCGGCGGCGGATGGAACAACGCCGGCAGGACGAGGAGTTGATCGACCGCATATTGAAGAAAGTCTCGCGAGAGGGCATCCAGAGCCTCACTTCGGCCGAGCGGCGGGCGCTCGAGGAGGCGACGCGCCGGCGTCGCGAAGAGGAAGCCCGCCTGCGTAGCATCGGCCGCGACTGAGCGGTTTTCGCCGGTATCGCAGTGGCCGGCGACACAACCCCCGCAAGTCCTGCGTCGAAACAGCCGATACAGAGATAACGGGTCATGCCGCCTTCGGTGAGGGCGTGAGCCGGCGGGTCGCACGGAGTGCGGGCGCAGCGCCGAAACCGATTCCGGCCGACCCGCGGATCGCGCAGCGGTCCGTTGCCCACCTGCCCGTTTGGGAGCCTGAGCATGATCGCGGCCCAGGCAACGTGCGAGAGTCTTTCGTCGGGGCGGCTGGAAGAGTCCGCATCGTTGGCGTCGGCCGGTTGTTTCGGAATCCGCGTTCCTCTTACTGGTGTTGGAACTGGTCGTACCACACGCCGGGGCCCTTGCGCCGAAGCGGGTGCGCGTTCGGACGGGGAGGGAGGGGGCGGATTCGCGCCGGGAAACAGGCCGGCGTGGTGCCGGTCGCCGGGGTCGATCCCGCGGCGGCCGAGGGCTGGGAGGGTTGATCCGGGTCGATATGGCAAGATGCGGTCGCCGGCGATTGGATTCGAGTCATCGCTGCACAGTCAGGAAACGACAATCACTGGTTTACGCCGGCGACCGCTGCCTTTCTCTTCGTCCGTTCTCGCGTTTGCGTGTCGAGTGACGTGTGCTCGTCAGAGCCAACCTATCGGAAGAAACGGGCGGTTCGTACAGTGTCGGCGTCGAAAGGTGCGCCCGGCGTCAGCGATGGATGGGGACCGGTCGGCGCAGGCGCGGGTAGGCCCAGTAGATGCCGATATCCACCAATTCGCGAGGTGACCAGCTCGCGAAGATGCGTCGCTTTCGTTCGCTCTTGATACCCTCGCTGCTGATGAGTACGGAATAGCCCTGTTTGCGCAGGGCGATGATTTGCTGGTAGGCGGCGGTGGGTTCGAAACGCTCGCGATAGATCAACACGCGGACGTTGGTTCGCCCGGCCTCGACCCAGTAGACGTAGCGGAGCACGTGGGCGCGGGTGTAGGTCGCGATAATGACGGGGTTTTGCGGCAACGGTGTCACCGCGACCAGCCGGCACAGTTGCAGATGGGTCTGGTCGGCGTCGTTGCGCGGATCCATGTAGCGGTAGTTGGTGATCGCCAGGAAAAGCGGGGCCGCGACGCAGGCCCCCTGGAGGGTCCGCGCGAGCCACCGGCGGCGAATGGCGGCGAGGCGGGCCACGCCCAGGCCGGCGAGGATGCTCATTCCCATGAGCCCCGGGATCACGAAGTCGAGGTTGTCCACGGGGTGCATGTAGAGGTAGTAGGCGAGATTCCCGGCGAACAGGCCGGCTCCCAGCAGCACGCCATCGCGATATCGCCGCCAGCACGCGAGCCCCGCCAGGACCAGCGCCAACCCCAGCAATCCGATACCGGTGCCGTGTCCCTGCTGCCGCTGGCGGAACCGGATGTCGTCGTCGCGGGCGACCTGCTCGGGGCTGTAGCGGTCGTGCAGACCACCGAGGCCGCTGAGCCGCCAAGCGTACTTGTTCAGATCCCAGCGGAGTTGCGACCACGAAAAGGCGGTGAAATCCTCGCGTCCGGCGGCTTTCAGCCCGAGGCAATAGCGTAGCGCCTCGCGCACGCGCAGGGAGAGGGGGAGTTCC
>JALSRY010000287.1 GCA_026984555.1 Phycisphaerae bacterium | reverse complement strand
CCAAACGGGCGTGTGTCCGAGTGGCCAAAGGAAGCGGGCTGTAAACCCGTTGGCGTATGCCTACGTTGGTTCGAATCCAACCGCGCCCAATTGGAAAACCAAGACAGATCGGTTACCGGAGATGGTTGGCCGCCCGTCGGGGCGGCTTTTTCGTGCCGCTCCCGCGGGATTACTTCGATTCCTTATCCTTGGCCTCGCCTTTGAGCTCGGCCAGCTCAGCCCGCAAGGCGGACATCTGGCGCGATTCGCGGGCTTTTTCCACTTCCTGCTCGGCTTCGATCATGCGGTCGATTTCCTCGTCCGTGATCGCCTCGACCGCCGACGACGAAATGTCCGCCGCGGCGCCCTCCTCGATCGAGTCGAGGAACATCTGCATGCGCTCCTCCATCGTCTGCGACTGCATCATCGCCTTTTCCCAGTCCATCTGCGTCTTGACCAGGTTCGTGTCGCCGTAGAGCTTGCTGACCTCGGCGGCCATCGTGCTCATGGCGGCGGCGAAATCGGCGGACGCTTCCGCCTGGCGTTTGATCAGCAGCGCGTTCTTGACCGCGAGGAGCTGACGCTCGAGCAGCTTCTTGATCGTGGCGGTCTTTTTCAGCGAGTTGCGGATGAACTGGTAGGAAGTCATGTCGCCGATCTGTTTGGCGTGGCGGGCGTTCTTGACGAACTCGTCCGCGAACTTGTTCTGCTCGGCGATGGCCTTCTCGATCCGCCGAATCCCCTGGCGAATCTTGATGTCGCGTTCCAGCCGGCGTTCTTCCTTGGACTTGAACAAACCCATTGGGGGACCTCATCTGTGAAACGGAAGTCTGCCTGCAACACCGCACGGCCAGAGGTGACCAGACGGAAAACGCCCCGCTACCCCGAACGCCCTGCTCATTCCTTGGCCGCCTCCCGTTCGCGGACGCGCCGCTCGGCTTCGTCGGCGGCCTCCTTCGTATCCTTGATCAGCCCGTGATCCATGTCGCTCCAGATCTTGAGCAATTCCTCGGCGGCGGGAGACACGCCGGCGGAAGCCTGGTCGGCCTCGTGACCCAGCCGGAGGATCTCGTCGAGCCGTTCCTGGTAGACCTCGCTCGATATCGCGTCGTTTTCGATCAGCTTTTCGATCGTGGCCAGGTCGGACTCGCGGATGTTGATACGTCCCGCTTCGCCGCTCAGGCTCGAGCGCTGCGCCGACTCACGCAGAATACGCAGCCGGGCGACCGTCAGAAGCTCCTTCGAGCGGATGTTGAGGTGACGGGCGAGCATCATCTGCTCGGTGTGGAGCAGGTCGAACTGCTGGGCGAAGGTGCGGCGCAGCTCGGGGGTTTTTTCCTTTGCGCCACGCTCGACGATCTTGGCCTTCTCCTGGGCCAGCTTGTTGATCTTGGCCTGCATGCGGTTGCGTTCGTTCTCCAGGAGCATCTCCTGGGCACGCAACTCGGCCACGCTCATCGTGCTGAGCGTCTTGCGCTTGGTCGTCAGCCAGGTGAAGAAGTTCATGGGAGCCTATCGTAACAAAGCCGCAACGTCGCAGCGCAACCGCTGCCTGAAACCAGTGTACTGTCTCATACGCATTCGTGCCCGGCGTGACGCCCGGACCGGCGTTCCCGTCGAAGGACGCAGATGTCCGCCTCCCGCCTGTCCCGCGGATGCCGATAGCCGGCGGACCCGCGGAATCCCGCGTGTTCCCGGCGGCGCGCACCGCGCGACGCTAGCCCGGTTCGGGGTTGGCCGGCTCATTCTTTTCGGCCGCTTTCGGCGCCGGGGCCGGTGCCTGGGCCTCGTCGCGGACGGGCGCGGCCTGGGCCTCCGGCGGAGCCGACGCCTCCGCGGACGCCGGAGCGCCCGCCTGGCTCGCCGCCACCTGCTTGAATTCCTCGAAGATCGCCGCCTCTTCCTCGGCCATCATCGGGGTTTCCGCGGAAACCTCGATGTGCGCGGCGAGATCGGCGTTGGCGGCGACCTCGGTGATGACCTGCTCGGCTTGGGCCGCTTCGCGCGTCAGGTCTTCGGCCGTGGGCAGCTCCAGACGCTGCCCCTGCTCGGCGAGGGTCAGGTGATGGATGTGCGTGCCGATGATGTCGATCTGCTGGGTGAACAACTGGGCTTGGGCCCGGTGTCGGCGAAGCTCACGCCGCAATCGCATGAGCTTGCCGGCCAGTTGTTTTCGTTCGGCGTCGCTGGCGGCGGAGGCCCCCTGCCGGATCAGGTCGCGCTCCTGGTTTTCGAGCGTTTCGACCTTCTGGTCGATTTCGTGCCGCTGTTGCTCGATCTGCACGCGCTGGGCCGTGAGGTCGCGCACACGCTCGGCGGTGGTCGGTTTCATGCCCAGCAGCCGTCGGATTCGACTCCAGATGCTCATGGTGTTCCCTTCCTCGGCAAAAGGGGCCCGGCAAATGTGCACGCGGCCGGCGTGTTGCACGGTCATCAGTCGCGGTTGCGTCCGGCACGCCTGGCGGACGAGCGCTTCGGTTTCGTTGACGCTCAGTCCCAACTGCCCCGCGAGATCATCGAGCGCGATGCCACGCGTGTCCACGACCGCGGCGTTGGCTTCGAGGTGGCGCAACAGGCGTTGGAGACGTTCGCTGTGCGATTCGAGTTCGAACAGCCGGCCCCACGGCGATTCGAGCAGACTCTCCGGGGCGTCGACATCCCAGCCGCCGTCGGCCCGTCCGCCCATCAACACGAGTCGGGGCGGCCCGCCACGCTCGACGAGCGCCCGCGCCTCGCCGGTAAAGCCGTCAGCGCTGGCCAGGATCACGACGTCGGGCTTCTCGCGGCGCGGCAGCACCTCGTAGGCCGCCAGCGCGTCGAGTACATCCTCGCGTCCGAGCGGCCCGGCGGGCTCATCGCGCAATAGCGCCTCGAGGGGCGCCAACGCCCGCACGCGCACGCGCAACACGTCCGTGGAGAACAGTCCGGCCAGCCGGCGCCGCCGAAACCGCAACTGCCGGCTGTGCGTGCCGGGCAGCGAATCGACCGCGTCGCGGTCGTAGATTTCCAGCCGCCGGAGCGTCGCCCGCACACCGTCGATCCCCTCGGGGGTGGAGACGATGCGCACCTCGTCGGCGGGGAGCTGGCCGGCGATCAGCGCCAGGGCCCGGGTGCGGAGCTGGTTGACGAACCGTTCTTCGAATTGCCGGTGGCGACTGCGTTCATCCATGACCGCCCCCATCGTACGGCTCTGGCAGTCGCCGTCCACACCGGGCGCAAAAGATCGCCGCGGGCGGATTATCGTGCGCGCAATCCGCGTAGGGGCAGATT
>JALSRY010000286.1 GCA_026984555.1 Phycisphaerae bacterium | reverse complement strand
GACGATACCGGGCCGCCGTCGTCAGACTGGATGGCGCATGACAACCCGCCGCCACCGCCGCGAGAAACACGCAAACCCCCACCGCCACCTCCCGGCCTGTCCGGCGCCCCTCCGGCGGGATCGCCACCCGGCTCCTCGCGGGCAAAGCATCTTCTCCGGCAGGTGCCACGCTCGCCGGGCGCCCACATCCGCTGCGCGAATCACACACCGGCCGCCTCGCCGTCGCCGTCTTCCGCAGCCGCCGGCTCGCCCTGGTCGTCGGCCCCCTCGTCGCCGTTGGCGATCCGCGCGACGGCGACGACCCGATCATCCTCGGCGACACGGATCAGACGCACCCCCTGGGTCGCGCGGCCGATCTCGCGCAACTGGTCGATCCTGGTGCGCAGCAGAATACCCTTCGCCGTGATGAGCATGAGCGAGTCGTGATCCGTCACGGGCCGCAGGGCCACGACCGGGCCGTTGCGCTCGGTGGTCTTGATGTTGATCACACCCTTGCCGCCGCGCCGCGTGAGACGGTACGCCTCGATGTCGGTGCGCTTCCCGTAGCCACCTTCGCAAACGGTCAACAGGCTCATGCCGGGACTGATGACGGCCATATCCACCACCATGTCGCCGGGCTTGAGGTCGATCCCCCGCACGCCGCGAGCGGTCCGGCCCATCGCGCGCACGTCCGACTCGCGGAAACGACACGCCATCCCCCCGCGGGTGCCGAGCACGATCTGGTCCTGGCCGCTGGAAAGCGACACCTTGATGAGCGAGTCGTCGGGATCGAGCGTGATCGCCTGGATACCGCTGGCCCGCGGCCGCGAGAACGCCGACAGCGGCGTCTTCTTCACGATGCCGCGCTGCGTCGCGAAGAAGACGTAGTTTTCCTCGAACTCGGACACCTTGAGCACGGCCATGTGGTGCTCGTTGGGCTGCATCGTGACGAGGTTCGCCAACGCCCGGCCGCGGGCCGTCCGCTGCATCGACGGAATATCGTACACCCGCAACCAGTAGACCCGACCACGGTTCGTGAACACCAGCAGGTAGTCGTGCGTCGACGCGACCCGAACGTGCTCGATGAAATCGTTGTCCCGGTTCTCGGTGCCACGAATACCCTTCCCCCCTCGACCCTGGCTGCGATACGTCTTCGCCGGTACCCGCTTGATGTACCCCTGGTGCGAAATCGTCACCACCACATCTTCCTGCTCGATCAACTCGTCCATGCCGAGATCACGCACGGCCCCGCCGATGCGCGTGCGGCGCTCGTCGGCGTACTTGCTCTTGATCTCACGCATGTCCTCGCACACGATGTCGAGCACACGCCGCTCATCGCTGAGAATCAGCTCGTAGTCCGCGATTTCGCCCGTCAGCCGCGCGTACTCCTCGGCAAGCTGCTCGATCTCCAGCCCCGTCAGCCGGCGCAACTGCATCGCCAGAATGGCGTTCGCCTGCGTGTGCGTCAGGTGCATGTCCTCCCCCGTCGCCCGCCGCACGAAAGCCTCCGGCAACAACTTGATCACCGTCGCCATCTCGCTGAGCCGCAACGGCTTGTCCATCAGACGCCGGCGGGCACTGTCCACGTCCGGCGATTCCTTGATGAGCTGGATGATCTCGTCGATGTCCGCCACCGCGAGAATCAATCCCTCGAGCACGTGCGCCCGCTGCCGAGCCTTGCGCAACAGGTATTGCGTCCGCCGCCGAATCACCGCCACGCGATGACCGATGAAATGCTCGATCAACTGCCGCAGATTCAGCGTCTTCGGTACCCGATTGACCAACACGACGTTGCTCGCGTGAATGTTGGTTTGCAGCGGCGTGTACTTCCAGAGCTGGTTGATCACCACCGCCGGGTTGGCGTCCTTCTTGAGCGTGATCACCAGCCGAACCATCTTCTTGCGGCCCGATTCGTCCCGCAGATCGTCGATACCCTTGATCGTCCCGCTCTGGATCGCGTCGATCAGACGGTCCTTGATCGTCGGCAACAACACCCCGTAGGGAATCTCGTCTACCACGATCATCGTCCGGCCGGACTTGGTCTCCTCGGTGTGCAACACCCCGCGAACCGTCAGCGACCCCCGCCCCGTCTCCACCGCGTCACGAATGCCCTGCGTCCCGCAAATCACCCCGCCCGTCGGAAAGTCCGGACCTCGAACGATCTCGAGCAACCCATCGGTCGTCAGCTCCGGATGCTCGATGATCGCCACCACCGCGTCGCAGATTTCACCCAGGTTGTGCGGCAGCAGCCGCGTCGCCATCCCAACCGCGATCCCCTCCGACCCGTTCACCAACAGGTTGGGGAAACGACTCGGCAAGACGACCGGCTCCTTGCGGGTGCCGTCGAAATTGTCCTCGAAATCGACCGTCTCCTTGTCGAGATCCGCCAACATCTCCGCCGCCGGCGGGGCCAAGCGCGCCTCCGTGTAACGCATCGCCGCCGGCGGGTCACCGTCGATGCTGCCGAAATTGCCCTGCGGATCGATCAGCGGATACCGCATGCTCCATTCCTGGGCCATGCGTACCAGCGTCGGGTAGATCACCGTGTCGCCGTGCGGGTGATAGTTGCCGCTGGTGTCGCCCGAAATCTTCGCGCACTTGCGGTGCTTGGCGTTCGGACGCAGGTTGAGGTCGTTCATCGCCACCAGGATGCGACGCTGCGAAGGTTTCAACCCATCGCGCACATCCGGCAACGCCCGCGCCATGATCACGCTCATGGCGTAGGTCAGGTACGATTCCTGCATCTCCCGCGCGATCGGCGTCGTGATGTTCCGGGCTTCCTGCTTCTCGCTCATCTCACTTCCATCTCAGACCAATCGTGCCACCCTGCCGGGCCCCACCCCCTTTGGGCCCCTCCGCAGGCGCGGCCTCCAAACGTCCCCAAGTCCGGCGCGCGGCCGACTCCAACACTCCCATCTCACCGCCACCGAAACCACTCACCCCCGCGCCGTCCTCGGCCCACGCGCCGCCACCCGGTCCCCTTGGCCTGCGCCAAACGCCGCGATTATACGCCGATCCTCACCCCGCCGCACCACCCGCGGCCTCCCCATCTCCCCCCGAGCCCGGCCCAGAAATGCCGCCGGTGCTTCGCGCCTCGTCGCAAACCGATCCTCAACCTCCCGCCGCCCGCGCCTCCCGCGACGACCCGCCGCCCCCGTCGAACCGCGCCGATCACCCCAACGTCCGTATATGCACATACCCCCGGTTCCACTATACCTTGTCTATACATATATTATCGGGACTGCCCAACGTCCCGCCGTTATCGCTTGTGCACACAGC
>JALSRY010000285.1 GCA_026984555.1 Phycisphaerae bacterium | reverse complement strand
CCGCGGCACCCGCGGGCAAAGCACGTCCTCCCGCCACACGCGCTCCACGCGCCGTCGCTGACCAAACCGCGCGACCCCGGAGCCCCGCGCGCTCGCATCAGCACCAGCCCGCGGCTTCCATCTTGCTTGCCCGGGCGGCCGTGTCGCGGAGCAGCGCCGCCTGCGCATCGCTCAGCGCACACCCCCGCCGATCCATCACCGTCCGCGCGATCTCCACCGCCTTGTCCACGCGGTAGCGGCTCATGCCGTCCATCGTCAGCCACGCGAACGACGGCACGAATTTCGGCACACCCGCCTGCGTAAAGACGTTCGATGCCACCCCGATCACGCAGCCGGTCGGCAGGATCGTGCCGATGCCGGTCTTGGAATGATCCCCGATGCACGAACCCACGAACCGCTGACCGCTTTCGACCGGCTGGCCGTTGATCGCAACGCGAATCGTCCCATAAGTATTCTTCAAATCGCTGGTCACGGTATCCGCGCCAAGATTGACCCACGATCCGACGAAACTGTGCCCCAGAAACCCGTCGTGCTGCTTGTTCGCGTAACCCTGAAAAATGCTCGCGGCGCACTCCCCACCGACGCGGCACACCGGCCCGATACTCATCCCCTCACGCAGCACCGCCCCGGCCCGTACGATCGAATCACGCCCCAGGAAACACGGCCCTTGCACCACCACTTGCGGCTCGATCCGCACGCCCGGCTCGATATGAATCGGCCCCGCCTCCGCATCCAGCACCACGCCCGGCGAAATCTTCGCCCCAGCGCCAACACGAATCGCATCGACGTGCAACAAGTGGGCCCCCGCCGCAACCTCCCCCTCGATCCGCCCCCCTTCCCGACACTGCCGCTCCAACTCACCCGCGTTCGCTCCGACCAGGTCCCACGGATACCTGATGAGCCCCACTTCCGCCGGCGGCGCCTCCGGCTTCAGATGCGAAATCCATTCGCCCAACCGCTCCTCTGTCACGAACAAATCCGCATCCAGCGAGTCGAACGCCTTCGGCTCGATCGTCGCCGCCAGCAGCTCGCCGTCAGCAACCCACGCCGTGCCCTTCGCCGGCGGCGAAACGTCCCCCCGAACCAACAGCCGACCATTCACCAACGTGACCGCTGCGCCGACTTCGCGATGAATGAACGCGTGCGTCTCGAAAACAACGTCCGCAAGCTCGGGCCGACAGAATACATCCACCAGCCGCAAGCCGAAGTGTGTCTGAATCTTGTCGATCAGGCGGTCGCGACCACAACGCAACTGCCACACCGGCCGCAACCACACCAGCGGCAACAGCCGCGAATACCCGGCATCCTCGAACAATACGAGATTCACCTGTCAGCCTCCTGCACTGTTGGCGCGTTCCCCCGTTCGCCTCGCCCGACTCATCCAATCGCGACACCCGGCATCAACGGACCCTCGAGCGACCGCCAAAGGTACCAGCTCGCGTACGTCCTGTACGGCCGAAAGGGCTCGCCCGCGGCCTTCATCGCCGCCGCACTGGGCAAGTCACTGCTCCCCAGAAAATTCCGCACGGCTTTCCGTAACCCGAGATCGTCGATCGGCCAGACGTCCGGACGCTCCAGGCAGAAAATGAGCAGCATCTCCGCCGTCCAGCGCCCCACGCCCTTGACACGCGTCGTCGCCTCGATCACCTCCTCGTCCGTCATCCTGCGCAGCTTCCGCGTACTCAGCTCGCCGCTCGCGAAATGCTCCGCCAACGAATGGAGATACCCCGCCTTTTGCCGCGAAATCCCCGCCTCGCGCAGTTGCGCCGGCGAGAGCGCGAGAATGTTGCCAGGCGTGATCCGCCGGTGCGCACACGCCTCGCGTAGCCGCCTGTGCACCGCCGCCGCCGCCGACATCGAGATCTGTTGCTGGAGAATCGATCCAACCAGGGCCGCGAACGGGTCGGCCGTGATGATCGGACGATGCGGGCCGATCCGCTCGATCAGCTTCCCCAGCCGCGCATCTGCCCGGCGCAGGTGCCGAATGGCCAGCCGCGCCCGGCGCACCCGTTGGGCCTCGCGCTCTTCAACCGAGACCCGGTGCCTCGACCTGCCCGCGGCCACCGAGTCCGATTGCCGATTCATCGCGCCTCCTCGCGTCCCCTCCCGCGCCGCTGCCACATACGCACAAACGCCTGTCGAACCGCAACAGTGTACAGAAAACCGCACGCCCAGGCTGCCATGAAAGAGGCCAGTCATAACCGACTGGCCTCGAACCGCTCGGCGGGCAATGCCCGCCTCCTGCAAAGACGAGCCGGCAGGCACCCGCGCGTTCGGAAACGGGTCGCCGGCCGAGGGTTTCAGAACAAACTCGTCGGGGTCAGCTCCTCGACAATGACCACACCATCCTGGCCATCGGTGCCCTGCGCCGGACTCGTTGGGTTGCCGGCGGGAACTTGCCCACCCGAGCCGCCACTGCCCCCGCACGCCCCGCCTCCGGCGCCGCCCACATGCAGCGGCGCGGAAACCGACGCGATCACGGCACCCGCCTGGCCACCAGACACGTCGATGGTCCCTTCCGCAACGACAGGAGCGAGCAAGTGAACGATCCCGCCTCCCCCGGCACCGCCCGAGCCCATCGCCACTGTGGTCGCCGCGCTGACATCCCGGCTGTCGGCGCCGCGGGCCTTGATCGTGCCCGCTGAATTGTCGATTCCGGTCGCGGAGGCGATGATGATGATCCCGCCCGCCCCGCCACCGGAGTTTCCGCTACCCATTACCCCGTCTGCAACGATCAGGCCGGCGTTGGTGAACGTCCCTTGCACGAGAATGACGAGCGCTCCGCCCCCCTGACCACCCGCGCCAAGCGACGAATTGGCCCCACCACCCCCGCCGTAGATGCCGGGGTGCAACAGCCAGCGTGCCATATCCTCACCCACGCCATGTCCACCGCTTCCGCCGGAAGCCTCCCCGTGGTTGTCGGCTACCTCCCCGTTGACGGGAAACCGAAGCGACCAACCGGGCATCGGCGGCTGATAGGAAAATGTCACCGTGTCGCCGTCCACCTGGCTGTAATTCGTAAACCCCCCGCTGACACCAGGTTGTACCTCGATCGTGCCGTTGTTGACGAAATCCCCCGTGCAACGCAGCACCGTCCCGCTCGTCACGGTAAACGTCACTCCTGTCGCGATCGTCAAATCCGTGAACTGCGGGTTCGGATAGTTGGCCACGTGGTCCGACGCGCTCACCACGACCTCGCCCGCCGACCCGTCACCATAAATCCGCAGCTCCCCAGGCGTGCCCGGCGGACCCTGCTCCCCCTGCGGC
>JALSRY010000284.1 GCA_026984555.1 Phycisphaerae bacterium | reverse complement strand
GACCGCGAACCAGGCCTGCGCAGGCGCGGTCCCCTCGAAATCGAGCGGAGCGGGTTTCTGCGTCGCGCTGTGGTGCACCATGGCGCCGACGAAAAACACCTCGCCGTCGTAGCCGACGAACGTCGGCGGGATGTCGATCGCGGTGAACTGACCGGTGTCGGGGGCGTTGACGAGCACCGGCCCGACGGTCTGCACGAGCACCGCGTCGTTCGGGTCGCCGTCGTCGTCCGGGTCGGTCCAGATGGCGATGGTGGTTTCCATCCCCACGGGGACGCGCCCCCAGGCGAGATCGACACGGACGATTTCCTCGTTTCCACCGACAACGGTGAATTGGTTGAACCAGATGAACCCGCCGCCGCCGCTGGCGCCGACGAGCGCCTCGGAACTCCCGTCATCGAGGAGGTAGTCGAGCGCGGCGATATCGCATTCGTCGGGGACGCCGTTGCCGTCGCAATCGGTGCTGGTGCCGCTGGCGATATCGTTGGGATCGGGGATCCCGTTGCCGTTGCAGTCGCCGGGTACTTGGGCCCCGGCCGCGGCGGGCCACAACAAGAGCCCGAGCGTCAATGCGATCAAGCTTCGGATTGACCACCGAAGAAACATGCGACTCACAGTGCCCCGATTGGAATCAGCGTTACCCTGCCGGAGAAAATGTCGCGGCGTCCTCCCACAATTCCACCATAGCGAACGCCTGCGGCCGAATCAACGGTTTGATTCCCTACCCGGACCTACCTCGTGCGCTACTCGGACGCAGGCACCCTCAGGATCGAATGCCAACCTGTTTTCGGAGTGGCCGTGTGTGTTTTTATCAGCCGTCGGTGCCGCGGGGGCGCGGTTGGCCGCGGCGAAAAAAGACACCGGCTTCGCGCGAAGTCGCCACCGCCCGGCCACCCGTCCGGGTCGATCGCTCCCGCAGTGCGTTTTGCCAGCAGTCTGCGAGCGCTTCTGCCGAAAGAGTAAAGGATTACGCGCTACGTCCCGGTGTCCCGCGGGCGACGCCGGGCAGGGAGAGGACGACCATGCGGCCCCACGGCATCATGTTTCACCATTTTCACGGCTGGGACCATCCGGCGGGTGACGGATCGCTGTCCGCCGAGCAGTTTGCCGACATGCTGGTGGCGTTGGACTTGTCGCGCATCCTGCCCGCGGGCGAGTGGGTGGAGCGTTTCGAGCGGGGCACGCTGGAGCCTCAGCACTTGTGCCTGACGTTCGACGACAATCTCCGGTGCCAATTCGATGTGGCCCTGCCCGTGCTTCGGGAGCTGGGACTGACCGCGTTCTGGTTCGTGACGACCGCGATGTACGGCGGTGAGACGCCGCGGCTTGAGGTGTATCGGACATTTCGCATCCTGTGTTTCGACGACAACAGCGACTTCTACGAGGCATTCTTTCGCATCCTGGCGCTCTCGAACGAGGCTGAGCGCGTCGAAGCGGCCCTGCGCACGTTCCAGCCCGACGGGTACCTCGCGGAGTATCCGTTCTATCGTGAGGCCGATCGGCGCTTCCGCTATGTGCGCGATGAAATCCTCGGACGCGAGCGTTACGAACGCATCATGGATGCCCTGATCGCATCGATGGGCTTGACCGTCGATCAACTCGCCGAAAACCTCTGGATGACACCGGCGCAGTTACGCACGCTGCACGACGAAGGACACGTCATCGGGCTGCATACCCATACCCATCCGACACGGCTGGCGGGACTCGCCTTGCGGGAGCAGCAGCGTGAATACCGCGAAAACCAGCGGATCCTGTACGAAATGCTCGGGCAGCGGCCGGTGACGATGTCGCACCCCTGCAATTCGTACACCCCCGAAACGCTGGCGTTGTTGCGGCGCATGGGCGTTCGGTTGGGATTCCGGGCGAACATGAGGGGCGGGTTCGATGCTCCGCTCGAGTGTCCGCGGGAAGACCACGCCAACATTCTTTGGGAGATGCGGACGTGCACATCACCGTATTCACCAGCAACCAGCCCCGTCATATCAGCCTGATCGAGTCGTTGGCCGCGGTGGCCGACACCGTACACGCCGTGCAGGAGTGCAACACGGTGTTTCCGGGGCAGGTGGCCGATTTTTTCCGCAAGTCCGAGGTGATGCAGCGCTATTTTCGGCGGGTGATGGCGGCCGAACGCGAGGTCTTCGGGCCGCCGCGGTTCGGCCCGTCCGGCGTGCGCCAGATGCCGATCCGCATGGGCGACCTGAGTCGTCTTCCGCTCGAGGCGCTGCGGGCAGCGTTGGAAGCGGACGTGTACGTGGTGTTCGGGGCGAGCTACATCCGCGGGCCGTTGTGCGAGTATCTGGTCGAGCACGGGGCGCTCAACATCCACATGGGAACGTCGCCGTATTATCGCGGCAGCTCGACGAATTTCTGGGCGCTCTACGACGGGCGGCCGGAGTACGTGGGTGCGACGATTCACCAACTCTCGCGCGGGCTGGATTCGGGGCCGATGTTGTTTCATGCGTTTCCGCCGACCGAAGCGGTCGATCCGTTCGTGCTCGGGATGAACGCGGTACGGGCCGCGCAGGTGGCGTTGGTCGAACGGATCCGGACGGGGGCCCTCGACGCCATGAAACCGGTGAGGCAGGACCAATCGCTTCAAATCCGCTACACGCGCAACGCGGATTTCACCGACGAGGTGGCGGAGGCGTACTTGCGCCGGCTGCCGTCGCCGGAAGAAATCCGGCATCGCCTGTCGCGGCGTGACCCGAGCCGGTTCCTGCGACCTTTTGTACCCGAGCCCGTGGCCACCGCCGCGGTCTGAGCCGCGGGCATTCGCCGCGCGTGGTCTGCGGCGTTGGCGGGCGGCTTTGCCCCGTATGTCCAGCATTCCAGCCCGCGGGCCTACGGCGTGGGTGCGAACACGCCGCGGACCGTCGCCAGCCCGTCGCCACGCTCGCGGGGCTGGCTGACGAGCGGGTGGTTCAGCCATTCCCAGAGGGCCAGCGGCGGCGCGTCGGCGGCGGGCGGTGGCAGGAAGCGGCCGTGAAGCGCATCGCACCCGCCGCAGACCCACGTTTGGTTCCCGCGCCGACACCATTCCCACGATCCGCCGACGAGCCCTTGCAGTGCGGCGTTACGCGGGTTGCGCATGGCGGTGGCGAGCCACTGCTCGACGGTGGGCAGGGCCAACCCGCGTTGCGCGGCGGCTGCGGCAGGGTCGCGATCGACGCGGTTGGTTCCCTCCTCGGCTTCGATGTAGAACAGCAACCAGGGCCGATCGAGGGTGGCGGCCTGCGCGTGGCGTGCCAGGTCATACCCCGCGGCGCCCTCG
>JALSRY010000283.1 GCA_026984555.1 Phycisphaerae bacterium | reverse complement strand
GCTGTCGCCGGCGTCGATCGAAACGGTCATGCGCCTACGGCCGGGACGCAGTGACGGAAACAAATCCGCCTCGTGCAGCCAATGGCTGACTTTCTCTCGCAGGAAGTCGGGATCGGCGGCGATCCGTCGGGCCAGACGCGCCCGCTCCGTGGGCCGATCCGTGCGGAAAAACGCTTCGATCTCGCGGACGATCCCCTGTTCGTCGCCCCTTGCAAACGCACCGAGCATCCCCAGCACCAGGCCGACGACGACAAGGCGGGCGCGGCCGGCGCACGACCGCAAACGCGGAAAACGGGACATCAAAACGCGACCTCCGGGGGGTACTCGCCTATGGACAGCCCGACGGACTAATCATATGTTATTGTCCGCGGGAGCGTAAACTATTCACAATTCTACGAAGACCGTGGCTATGGAGGGCTCGAATTGCCTCGTCCGAAAAGTCCCAAAAAGCAGAAACCTGATATCGTGAGCGTCCACCTCGCGCCCGAATCGAAGGCAAGACTCGACCAGGTGTGCGAGAAACGGGGAATGACGATCAAGCGGCTCCTCGGTCGGCTGATCGAGTGGTTCGTCGATCTCGACCGCACCGAGCAATCGATCGTGCTGGGCCTCGTCGAGGACGATGACATCGTCGGGCTCGCCGAGATGGTGCTCGCCCGGCGAAACGGCAGCCGACTCTACGCCCGCGGTCGCAGACGCAGGTAAGACGCACCACCGCGCTCCCCTGACGTGACACGAGCCGCGCCGGTCCGTATGCGCCGCACCCGGCCCCGACGCCCCCGGCTGGTCGGGGCGGCTCGCACCCGGGGATTTCGTGCGCCACCCCGGCTTGTTCCCCTCTGCGGAACGAACGGCGGCTCACGCCCGCCCCCCGGGAGAAACTGTACCCGCGACGTTCCCCCGGCTTCCCCCCCGGCAACGTTCGGTCCCCCTGCTACACCTCCGCGATCATCGAAACCGATCCCGCATCGGCGATCCGGCTGCGAAGCTGCTGCAACAGCCGGCGCCGCTCCTTGAGATCGTCCTTGTAGTCGTAGGTGCGCGTGCGGCGAATCTCCGTACCGATCTCGTGCAACGCCGCATCCACGAGTTGCAGGAGCAGGTCCCGTTCACGCTGGTCGAGTTCCACTTGCATGGCTCGAACCTCCTTTCCACGGTTCCCCGCATCGTGTGGGTGTCCACTTGATTGTATGCCCCCCAGCCGTCCCGGCACCGCATCGAGGCGATCCCCCGCCATGAGGCCGTCACCGCGCGCGGCGACCCTCCCCGGTCCGGCCGCGGGACCAGCACAGGCAAGGGCGGCAACCGCGGCGATTGCCCGCATGGCGTGGCCGCGGATCGCGGCAGGCTGGCGTTTGGTGGTACCTGCGCTTTATCCCGCTGAGGAGGGGGAACAGACCGCTCACGCCCGTGGCGGCGCGTGGACCCGGTGCCGCCGCTACGATGCCACGCTGTCACGCACCGCTTTGACAAGCGCGGCGACACGCTGAGCATCCACCGGGTTGGTGACGATCCCATCCACTTTGAGCGAAGTGCCGGCGATGATGCCGTCGGCGTGGGGCAACAACGCCGCGACGTTGTCCACGCGTACCCCGCTGCCGAGGATCACCGGAATCGTTCCCGACGCGTCGTGTACCTGGGCCACGTCGCCGGCGCCCGCCTGCTGCCCGGTTCCGCCACCCGTGACGATGACGGCATCCGCCCGCGCCCGCTCGACGAGATCGGCCACTTCTTCCCGTATGGATCGCGGCGGCCCGACCGGGGCCGAGTGCTTCACGTTCACGTCGGCGAAAATGCGGATCGCATCCGCGCCCAGCCGTCGCCGCTCACGAAGCAGCTCGTGCGCGATACCCTCGATGATCCCCTGGTCGGTGACCCGGGCGCCGCAGAGCACGTTGACGCGGATGTACTCGGCTTGCACCGCGTGCGCGATCGCCAGCGCCGCCAGACCGTCGTTGCGCAACACGTTGATCCCCAGCGGCAACGCACAGTGTCGCCGGACTTCGACGGCGATGCGCGTCAGGTGTGCCACCACGCCCGCGGGTACACGCGTCGGGTAGAACGGCGCGTCACCGAAGTTTTCGAGCATCAGCCCGTCCACGCCGCCGGCGGCGAGCGTCTCCGCATCGGCCAGCACACGGTTGAGAACTGCCGCGGGGTCGCCCGCGTACCCCGGCGCCCCGGGCAACGCCGGCACGTGGAGCATCCCGATAATGGGTTTTGACACGCCGTCCCAGATGGGTAGTAATGATCGTTTCATGGCAGGCATTGTGGCCGACAACCGCGGGCGGGAAAAGCCGCCGCCTTGTTCGTTTCGCCGTTTCGCCCTCACGCAGGAAAAACCATGACCCAGCGCATCACGGTCACCACACCCCGGCCGGGGCTGCACGAGATTACGTCCGAGGTTTCCGCCGTCGTGCGCGCCGCCGGGGCCCGTTCCGGTCTGTGCACGGTGATGATTCAGCACACGTCGGCCAGCCTGCTGATCCAGGAAAACGCCGACCCGAGCGCCCGCCACGATCTCGAACGTTGGCTCGATCGGCTGGTGAAAGAGGGCGATTCGCTCTACACGCACACCGCCGAGGGGCCCGACGACATGCCCGCGCACATCAAGGCGGCCCTGACGGCCACCACGCTCTCCATCCCCATCCTCGACGGGCGGCTCGGATTGGGCACCTGGCAAGGCCTCTATATCTGGGAACATCGGCGCCGGGCCGGTCGCCGAAAACTGCTCGTCCACGTCATGCCCGATTCCGCGGCGTAGGCGGGAAAAACGAAGCACCCCGCCCCGTGCGGTTGCGCTCGGTCACAGCATCGCCGCGAGCTTGTCGTGCAACACGAACACGACCCCGACGATTGCCAACCCGACGGAGACGAGCTTTCGTTTGGTCAGCGGCTCCTTGACCACAACCGTCGCCAGGATGATCGCGAAGATGATCGAGGTTTGGTTGAGAATCGCGTTCACCGCCGCGCCGGCATTCTTGAACCCCGCGATCCAGAAAATGTACGCCAGGTATGTCCCCAGAAACGCCGCGGGAATCGACGTCTTCCACGCCACCGACGGGCGAAACACCAGCCACAGTGCCTTGCGCGCCGGCAACAGCATGACAACGACCGCCAGCGCCACCGTGCCCGCCACCATCCGTACCGCCGACGCCCAGATCACAGGCGTTGCCTCCAGCGCCGGCTTGGCGATCACGATGCTCAATGCCATCGCCGCCATCGCGGACGCCCCCGCGCACACCCCCGCGACCACTTGGCCCCGGGT
>JALSRY010000282.1 GCA_026984555.1 Phycisphaerae bacterium | reverse complement strand
TGCCGTACCGCATCACGTATGGGCAGCGCACGCTCGTTTCCGACGCATTGCGCACCATGCGCCGGCCCGACCAGCCGTATTCGTTCGTTGTTTTCGGCGACAGCGGCAAAGCCACCCAGGCGCAGTTTCGGCTCGCCGACCAGATCATCGCCGCCGATCCGGATTTCGTGTTGCACACCGGCGACCTGATCTACGGCCGTGGGGAGCGCTTCCACTACCGCAGCCGGTTTTTCACGCCGTATGCGTCGTTGTTGCGGCGGGTCAACTTCTGGCCATGCGTCGGCAATCACGACGTGTTCATGCCGATCCAGCAGTCGCCGTATTTCGAGGTGTTCGAGCTGCCGCGCAATGGTCCGGCCGGCCTGACGCCGGAACACGAATACTGGTTTGATTACGCCAACGCGCGGGTCGTCGTGCTCGACAGCGAGCGGGACGAACGCACGCTGCACGACGTGGTGGCGCCGTGGGTTGAACAGGTGTTTGCCACGGGCGCGCCGCGGTGGAAGTTCGTTGTTTTCCATCGGCCGCCTTACACCGCTGGCCAGCACCCGCCGCGCGTGGCGATTCAGCGGGCGTTGGCGCCCTCGTTCGAGCGGGCGGGGGTGGATATCGTCTTCAACGGTCACGACCACATGTACGAGCGGACGCGGCCGATCCGTGGCGGGCAGGTCGCCGCAGACGGTCGGGGGGTGGTCTACATCGTCACCGGCGCCGGCGGTGCCCGGCTCTATACCGCCTTTCCGCCTGAACAGCGGCCCGACTACATCGCGTCGCTTCACAACGAGGTGCACAGTTTCACGTTGGTCAAGGTCGCCGGCGACACGCTCATGCTCGACCAGATCGCGCTGGGGGGGGACACGCTCGACCACTGGGTACTGCACAAGGGGACGCCCTGAGCCGCCGGCGGAGGTTTCCGAGCACTCCATGAAGCGTGACGATTCTCCCCAGCCCGCCGCCGACGAGCTTGCCGTGTGGGAGTTCGCCGGCCTCTTGCTGACCTATGGGTGCAATGCGCGTTGTGCCCAGTGCTACGTGTACAGTGGACCGCGTGTCGGCGGGCGGATGCCGCGCGATCTGGCGATACGTTTGTGGGGTGACCTGGACCGCCTGGCCGCGGCACACGGGATGGTCATGCGCATTCATCTCGCAGGCGGCGAGCCGTTTGCCGACTGGCCTCACCTGCTCTCGATCGTCCGCGGCGCTCGTGACGCCGGCCTTACCCCGCTCGAGAAGATCGAAACCAACGCCTTCTGGGCTTCACGCGAAGGCCTGGTTCGCTCCCGACTCGAACAGCTCGACGCGCTGGGTATGCAGACGCTCGTCGTCAGCAGCGATATTTTTCACCAGCAATTCGTGCCCTTCGACCGTGTGCGGCGGTGCGTGGAGATTGCCCGACGGGTGCTTGGTCGCGGACGTGTCCGCGTGCGTTGGTGGGACTACTACAACAACCCGGTCGATCCCCGCCGGCTCGATGAGCGTGCACGCCGGCTGGCGTTCGCCGAGTCGCTCCGCCGGCATCCCGAGCGTATGACCGGCCGGGCGGCGGACGAGCTTGCCGACCTGATGCCGCTTCGCCCCGCGAAGGCGTTTCGCCACGAACATTGTGTCGCACAGGTCCTCCGCGGCCGACATGTGCACGTGGATCCCAGTGGCCACGTGTTCCCCGGCGTGTGCAGCGGGATCATCCTCGGGAACGTCGGCCGCCGACGGCTCGATGACCTCTGGCGCGACCTTGCGCAGCGCTGGCGTGAACACCCCGTCGTCGCGACCGTCGTCGCGGGCGGCAGCTACGCGCTGATGAAACTCGCCCAAGCCCACGGCTATCGCGAACGGCCACAGGGCTACGCGAGCAAGTGCCATCTTTGTCACCACGTGCGCGCTTTTCTCTTCCGCCGGCGGCTGCTGCCCGATTTTGTCGGTCCCGCCGAGTGCTACGGCGATGCGGCACATCCAC
Organism: Phycisphaerae bacterium; assembly: GCA_026984555.1. GTDB lineage: Bacteria > Planctomycetota > Phycisphaerae > UBA1845 > Fen-1342 > JALSRY01. Next base: position 1,318 of record JALSRY010000282.1, on the reverse strand, counting down.
CGCCGCTCGCGGCGGAGGAGTGTGACTGAGGCAGCGGCGAGCCAACCCTTACACGAGCGCGGGATCGAGCCGGTTCGACACGAGCGAAGCGCGCCCGCTCGGCGCGATGTTCGCGTCGTTTTCGGACGCCGGCCCCGGCGGCGCACACCGGACGTAGTTGAACCGATCGGGCGAGTAGAGTCGGCCCGCGTCGCGCATGATTTGCTCCCACCACGCCCATGCCCCTTGGATGGACAGAAGCTTGCGGGCGCAGGCAACCGCTTTGTCTCGCCGCAGACAGAGTGTCCACGGATACGCGACCGCGCCGTAGCAATACTCACCAGTACCTTCGACGCGGACATCGGTCCCGTCGAAGGCGTAGTAGCATGATTTGCCGATCACCGGCTCGGTGACATAACGCGTCGCGTTGGCGTAGTCTGTCAGATAATGCGGACCGTAGTGGTCGGACGGGTTGAGGGCCGCGAAGAACTCGGCCCGGGTCGTTTCGATCGCCTGGTGCAACAGCCGGCCCCACGACGCCTGCGCCTCATGGACGATGGACACGCTGGGTTGTCGGTTCGCGGCGCGGCGAGCCGCTTCGACGGCGCGCGTTTGTGCTACGCACAGAATCAGGGTCTTGGCGGCGTAGCGCTGGCGGTTGAAGTGGTCGAGCGCCGCAGCCACGTGTTCGGGGCGGTGTACTACGGCCAGCAACGCCAGCCGAGGGGGTGCCAGCCTGGCGACATCCAGCCCGATCGCGTCGAGGATCGTATCGAGACGGTGTGTGTACGTGTGGTCGCAGAAGACCTTGCGCTGGCCGCGCAGGGCCAGTCGCTCGCGGTACTGGTCGTCGCCCAGCAGGCGTTCGAGCAAGGCATGCGTGGTTGCCTCGTCGCGACTCATGCCGACGAGATCGCCGCCGAGCAGACGCTCGATCCCGAGCGAGTAGGAGCTGACGACGGGCGTGCCGCTGGCCAGCAGTTCGAACACGCGGCGCGAAAACATCGTCGGCGAGTCGGTCACGCTGTTGACGTTCAGGAACACCTTGTAACGCTTGTAGGCGCTGAGCATCTGCGCGTAGGGAAGGGCGCCGCGCACGGCGGGGCGGTACTCTTCCGGCCAGCGATAATCCGGGTCGTCAGCATCGGCCATGCGGTCGAAGATTTCCAGGCCGAGCCCGAGCGCCGGCCGGAGGATGGCATGGGCGTCCGCTTGGCGATGGGGGTGTCGCCGGGCGTACCACGTGCCGGCGAAACAGACACTCCCCGTGCGCGGTTCGGTCATCACGGGGTTGTGAATACGCGGCTGGGCGGCGAACGGCAAAGCGTAAACCCGCTCG
>JALSRY010000281.1 GCA_026984555.1 Phycisphaerae bacterium | reverse complement strand
AGCGGCGTGAGCAACAGCATTGCTCCCAGCGTGCACAAGTACAGCCACGGCAGATTCCGCACCCCGCCGGCCAACCCCATCTCCTCGCGGAGCGGCCGCAGGATGTAGTAACTGCACAGCACGCAGAAAAAGTAGCCGCACGACCACAACGTCGCGCCCACTTCCTCCCGCCGAATGTTCACGGCTTTCTGGAGCAGATCAGCCGACACGTTCCCTCACCCGCGATACGCGGTCGGTCCGCAAGGCCACAATTGGTTTGCAACAGATGGTTCGTATCCATTGTGCCGGCATCGACGGCCGCGGTCCAACGGGGTGGCCGGCAACCACCACCGCCTTAGGGCCGTCGCGGGCGACTCGCGGAGACGTCGCGTGCCCGGTTGGCCCCGAACAGAACCCACCCATAGAGCCGCGCCAGGTGCCGCAGATAACGCAATTGCTCCCCCATGTTCAGTTTGGTGTGCCCCGCGACGCGATCGGCAAATGCGATCGGAACCTCGCGGACGTTTTTCCAGCGGTGTCGCACGATCAACTCGAGTGCGATCTTGTAACCCACCGGCCGCAACCGGTCGAGATCGAGCTGCGCCCGGCGTACACAAAAGAAGCCCGCCATCATGTCGCGTACCGGCGTCAGCGGCCGCGCCAACAGCCGCGCAAACCAACTGTTGAGCCGCCGATGCAGCGGCCAATCGCTGTCCACGCGCCCGCCCGCGACGAATCGACTGCCGATGACCATGTCCACTTCCGGGTCGCGAATCGTGTCAAGCAACAGCGGGACCGCTTCCGGTGGATGCGACAAGTCCGCGTCCATGACCACGCAAAACTCGCCCAACGCCTCGCGCAAGCCACGAATCACCGCCGTCGCCAAACCCCGTTCACCCCGCCGAACGATACACCGCACCGGGTAGCGCTCGGCGAGTTCCGCGGCCAGCGCCGCGGTGCCGTCCGGTGAATCGTCGTCCACGATCAGCAACTCGACCTGCTCGCGATCGACGGCGGCGAAAAGCCGCTCGGCGAGGGCGCGCAGATTCTCGCGCTCGTTGTATGTCGGAACCACGACGGTCGCCAGCAGCTCCGGCGGCGTCGAAGATCGATTCGAGGGAGGGGTGTCCATGCCGGTGTCCGTCGCGGGTAGCCTGTCGGTTCGCGAGCCGGCGGGCCGCCACGCCACTGACCCGCTCCAAGACGCGACATCGTACCCCCAACCTACCTGCCACAACAGTCACCGGAGGCCCCCGTCGCCGCCGGCCTCCGCCCAGCATGTCCGGTTCTACCGTGGTCAGCCGCTCTGCGCCGGCGCCGGCCCCACCACGCGTTCGGCGCCGGCCCGCCTACTCCGCGGCAGGGCCGAGCACGCGCTGATCGCCGACCCGCCGCGTGATTCCGGCGGCGTCGAGGGCTTCGACGATCGGTACGACATACTTGCGTGACGACGCGAGCAATGTGCGGATTTCCGCAACGGTCAGTCCGCCGCGCTCGCGAATCGCCCCGGTGACTTTCTCGACGAGTTGATCCCACAAACGGCTGTGCAGGTACATATCGGCGTTGACACGCACGAGCCGCCCGCGGGCGACAGCCAGATCGACGAGCTCCCGCACCCGCCGGGCGTTCTTGGGCGTCAGACATGCCAGCGCTCCCACCGCGGGCGGTTGAAACCCGGCCTGCTCGAACTGCGCGCAAATCGCCTCGAAGAGACGCTGGTCGTCGGGCGACATGGCGGCGGCGTGGCCGAGCGGTACGACGTACCCGCCGGCCAGCGCCACGCGTTTGTGCTCGATCAGCCAGTCGGCGACAACGGGCCGTAGGCGCTCGGGGCAGTTCCGCGGCATCCACGCGGGCCACTCGTTGCGCGAGAGCCCCGGCAGACGCGGGTTTTCCGCCAGAAACGCGCGCAGGCGTTTTCCCAGCCGCTCGGCGAGCGCGTCGAGGTGCGCCGCGTGCACGTAGATTTCGGTCGAAGCGATGCGTAGTCGGCTGATACGCCCCTCGACCCCCAGTTGGCGACGGAGCACCCGCAGCTCATCGGCCGTGGCGATCCCCGCTCGCGTGGCGAGCCGCTCATCCGAAGGCGGGTTCCACTCGTACGCGCGGATGCACTCTTCGAGGCGATCCCGGGCGCAGCCTTCCCGCAGCGTCGCCAGGGCCTCCGGTTCGGCCGGGTGCCGTCGATTCCACCGGCGCGTGACCGAACGAACGACCGTGCCGCCGCCGAGCGTTCGGCTGCCGCTCTCGTCCCGCAGGATGAACCGCTGGCCCCAGGCCGCGACAACGGGCTCGGCCAGCGCGAGCTGTCCCCACACGCCCGCGACGCGCGGTTCGCGGGGTGGCTCGAGCAATCGCAGTCGAGCCAGCACCTCGCTGGTGGCGATATGCAGGCGCAGACGCAGATCGCGACGCAACACCTTCCCCGGCATGCGCAAGCTGGCGATCCATACGTCCATCAGCCGCGTGGTTTCGAGAACACCGGGCGTAGCCAGCTCGCAACCCCGGCGGACCTCGTCGAGCGACACGCCCGCCAGGTTGACTGCCAGACGCATGCGGCCGGCGGCGAGGGCGGTCCCCTCGTGATGGGTTTGGAGGTGGCGGACGCGCACGCGTCGTCCCGCCGGCCAGAGCTCCAGCTCGTCATCCGCCTGAACCGTTCCGTGCGCGACCGAGCCGGTCACCACCGTCCCGCGTCCCGCGATGCTGAATGCCCGGTCGATCGGCAGGCGAAACCACGCATAACCCGCGCCACCGGCCGCCCCCTCGCGGGCCAGCTCGGCGAGCACGCCCCGCAACGTGTCGATACCTCGGCCGGTTTCCGCCGACGTTCGAATGATCCGCTCGACACGAATGTCGAGTGAATCCAGCAACTCGCGCACCTCCTCCTCGACCGCCTCGGCCCACTCGTCGTCCACCAGGTCCATTTTCGTCAACGCGACTACGCACCGATCGAGCCCCAGCAGGCTCAACACTTCCGCGTGCTCGCGGGTCTGCGGCATGACCGAATCGTCCGCCGCCACCACGAGCAAGGCCAGGTCGATGCCGCTGGCCCCGGCCACCATGTTGCGGATGAATCGCTCGTGACCGGGGACATCGACGAACCACAGGTCGCAATCCTCGGCACGCACATGCGCAAAACCGAGATCGATCGTCATGCCGCGGGCTTTCTCCTCGGGAAGACGGTCGGGGTCGGTGCCGGTCAGCGCATGCACGAGCCGGCTCTTGCCGTGGTCGATATGCCCGGCGGTTCCAATGACCAGTCGTGGGCTGCTGTTCATGCCTGCGGATTGTAGGAT
>JALSRY010000280.1 GCA_026984555.1 Phycisphaerae bacterium | reverse complement strand
CAGACTGCCGGTGCCCTGTACGACGATGGCGACTTCAGCGGGGATGGCAAGGTCGATCTGACCGATCTGTCCGTGCTGCTCCAGAACTACGGAACGAGCTGCCCGTAACGTCGTCGTGGAGGGGGGACGCTGCTTTCGTTTCCGCACCACGGATCACGCACGCAGCGCCGCCGTCGCGCCTGCTGTGTTCTTGGTGCTCTGCCCGTCGAGATCGAGCTTTCACCAGATCATTGCTCGCGACATGGGGAGCTCATGCCCGGCGCGCCGGCGCCCGGAGACTCTGCACGCGACGGCAAAACGTGATAGCATTTCATACCGGCGGAAGCCGAGGGGCGCTCCCCGAGGCACGCGGCATACGTGGCGGGCTGCGTGCCTGCGGACGAAAGGGAGGTCACACGATGGACACGCAGCGAAAACACGCGATGGTCGGGGTGGTGTTCTGGGCCGGCGTTCTCGTGGTCGCGGCCGCCGCCCAGACGCCCGATACGCTGCGCGAGTTGCGCCGCTTGCATGAGCGGGTGGCCGTGCCCGATCGGGTGCTTTCCCGACGCGAGGCGAAGATCGCAGCGGATCGGCTGGCGTCGTGGCACCTCGAGGCCGAGAAGCTGTCGCCCGAAGATCGCGCGCGGCTGCTCCGCAGCGAGCTGTACGTTGCGCTGGGGCTCGGGCGGGCCGCGGACGCCGTCACGCGGGCGCGAACCCTGCTGGCGGACACTCCGGACGACACCGCTTCGCTCGAAGCGGTCTACCTCGCTGCCTGTGCCGCCGGCGATGCGCGCCTCGGCACCAAGGCCCTGCGCAAGCTGGCGCGACGGCGCAAAGGGCGGGCGCGGCGGGAAACCGCGCGTCAGCGGCGCTGGTTGCGCCACGTGGGCAAGCGAGCGCCGGATGTCGTGATCCACACCGATGACATGAAGGACGTGCGTGTGCGCCGCCGGCGCGGGCGGCTGCTCCTGATCGATTTCTGGAACCTGACCCACGCGCCACCCGCCGAAGCCGACCAGACGCTCGTCGCGCTCTACAAGCGGTACAAGGGCAGTCCCCATATCCAGTTCCTCGGCGTGGACGCCGACGCGGAAGCGCGGGTGCCCGAGGCACGCAAGTTTGCACGCCAGCGTGGCTATGCGTGGCCCCAGTGTTACGAGGCTCGGGCGGTCGATGCACCGATCACCCACAAGGCGTTTCACGTCGGCCCGCCTCCCTGGCAGGTTTTGATCGATCCGATGGGCTACGTGCGAGCGGTCGGCGACGTGCGCACGCCCGCGTTTCAGTACGCCCTCCGCGCCGCCGCAAGCGAGGCCCGCGGCGACACGCCGGCCGTGCTGGTGTGCGATTCGCGTGGCAAGCGGCCGCAACGTGAGAGCGAAACGCTCGAGGCGGCTCCCCAAGGCACGGCCAAGGCGGACGCCGAGAAACCCAGCAACCCCGACGCGGCCCGCAAGCTCACCCTCGCCCGAACCTACCTCAAGACCGGGCGCCGCACCGATGCCAAGCGGCTCTTCGAGGAAATCGTCCGCGACTATCCCGGCACACCCGAGGCGCGCGAGGCCCGGGAATATCTCGATTCGATCTGGAACCCATAGTGCAGGACATGTTCGGCAAAGCGTGATTGCGACCAGGCAAAGCGAACGGGGACCGGTCCGCCGGCTGATCGCGCCGGTGTTGCTCCTGGCGAGCGTGATTACCGTGGGGGCGGTCGGCTACGTCTACCTCGAAAAACTCAGCCCCGTCGAGGCGATCTACATGGCCGTCATCACGGTCACGACCGTCGGCTTCCGTGAGGTGCGCCCGCTCGATCCGGCGGGGCAGTTGTTCACGGTCGGGCTGATCCTGTTCGGCGTCGGTGCGTTCACCTATTTCGCCACGTCGGTGGCCAACTACTTTGTCGCCGGCGAGATCCGGGGGTTGCTGGAGCAACGCAAGATGCAAAAAGAAATCGACCACCTCCGCGACCATTTCGTCGTTTGCGGCTACGGTCGAATGGGCCAGCAGGTCGCCGCGGAGTTCAAGCGCGAGGGGCGTCCCCTGGTGGTCATCGACAATGCGGAGGACGCGATCCATCATGCGATCGAAAACGGGTTGCTTGTGATTCAGGGCGATGCGGAGGAGGACGAGGTGCTGAAGGCGGCGGGGGTCGCGCGGGCGCGCGGGCTGGTGGGCGTGCTGGAGCACGACGCGTCCAACCTGTTGGTCACGCTTTCGGCCCGGTCGATGAACCCGAACATCTTTATCGCGGTGCGCACGCAGGAAGAAGCGAACACGTCGAAGTTCTACGCCGCCGGCGCCAACCGCGTACTGTTTCCGCACGGACTGGGGGGCCGGCGCATCGCCCAGATGGCTATCCGCCCGCACGTCACCGAGTTCCTCGAGCTGGTCATGCACGACGAGGAGCTGGCGCTCTGGCTCGAGGAAATGCAGGTGGCGATCGGCTCGCGGCTCGACGGGTGTGCCATCGGCGAGGCCCACATCCGCCGCCAGACCGGCGCGAACATCGTCGCCCTGCGGCGGCGCACCGGCGAGCTGCTCACGACGCTCGACGCCGATACACGCTTGCAGGCGGGTGATATCATCGTGGCGCTGGGTACCCGCCAGGCGCTCGAAGCGTTGCGCCACCTGACCTCCGGGGCCGCCTGAGCGGGTCCGGGATTCGGCCGGTCGTCGGCGGAAGGGTATCAACCAGGAGTCGTGGTGATGACACGGAGTTCTACGCCGCCGGCCGACCCCCTCGCTCGCCGGCACCTGCTCGAGGACGATCCCGCCGCGTTACGCCGGTGGCTCCAATCGCTCGACCAACCCGCCTACCGCGCCGAGCAGGTCATCCGGTGGATCTACGAACGCGGCGCCGCAACCTTCGACGAAATGTCGAACCTGCCCAAGACGCTCCGGGCACGGCTCGCCGACGAGGCGGCGATCTTGACCTCGAACGTGGCGGCGACGGCGGTGTCCGAGGACGGCACGCACAAACTCCTGCTGACCTGGCCCGACGGGCAGAGTACCGAAACCGTGTGGATCCCCGCCGATCGTCGCCAGACGGCGTGCCTGTCCACACAGGTGGGCTGCCCCGTCGGATGCCGCTTCTGCGCCAGCGGGCTCGACGGCCTCAGCCGCAACCTCACCGCCGGCGAGATCGTCGAGCAGGCGCTGCGCATCGCGAACCTCATCCGGCACCACCCCGACGTCGATGAACCGGCCCGCCGACTGAGCAACATCGTCATCATGGGCATGGGCGAGCCCCTGGCCAACTACGACGCGACGATCGCCGCCGTCCGCACGCTCAACGCCT
>JALSRY010000279.1 GCA_026984555.1 Phycisphaerae bacterium | reverse complement strand
CCCGCCCGGTCGCTCGCAACCCGCCGCTCGACCCAACCCGCCCCGGCGAATCCAACCACCCGCCTTGACAACAACCCGCCACGCGGCAATCATCCCGCTGTCTCGCCTGGAGGGTAGACGCGGGGCCGGCGGCGAGACGCCGCTACCGGCAACCAGCACGGCATCGCCAGCGCTGACGGCGCAATACGGAGGCCCACCATGAGCACGTTCGACTGGGAAGACCGCTCGCCTTTTGAGCCGCTCGCCGAACACATGCGGCTCGTGCGCGCCTGCGTCGATCTCGTGATGCCCATGTTCGAGTGCGTCCGCGACGGCAACTACGAAAAACTGCGCGAAGTCACCGACGCCGTCTTCAAGGCCGAACACGAGGCCGACAAGATCAAGGCCGATATCCGCAAAACGATTCCCAAGGTCTTCGCCCTGCCCGTCTTCCGCGGCGACCTGCTCGCCTTCGTCCACGTCCAGGACGATATGGCCGACTCCGCCGAAGACCTCGCCGTCCAGCTCACCATCAAACAACTCGCCATGCCCGCCTCCCTCGGTGAAGACGTCATGGCCTATGTCCGCCAGGCGCTCGCCGTGTGCGACAAACTCTACGAGGCCGTAACACTGCTCAAGGACATGGAAGAGGCCGACTTTTCCGGCCCGCGCGGCGAACAGATCATGACGCTCGTGTCGCAGGCCGAGCACGAGGAATGGGTCGCCGACAAGATGCAGTACCGCCTCGCGCAAAAACTCTTCGCGCTCGAAGACGAACTGCGCGCGACGGATATCTTCCTCTGGTCACAGGTCTTCCAGACCATCGGCGCCCTGGCCAACCAGGCGGACAAGACCGCCGAACGGCTGCGCCGCATGCTCGCTCGCTAGACCTGCGCCGGATGAATCCATCTTCGCCGGGCGGACCGGCGGCACCGGACCGGTCCTCCCCGGAGAAAACACGACCGGACCCGACGCCGACGACGAAATCCGGGGGTCAACACCAGCACCGGGGCATGTGGCGCGATGCCTGACACAATCCTCGCTTCGACCAACCTGCTGCTCGCGGCAGGCCTGTCGCAAAAACTGTTCCTGATCGGCGCCGGCATCGTCGCCGGCGGAATGCTCCTGTGGGACTCCATCGAGGTCGGCCGCAACGACGCCGCCAACCTCGTCAACGCCGTCTTCGGCGCGCGCGTCATCTCCCGCCGCGCCGCCATCCTCGTCGCCGCCCTCGCCGTGATCCTCGGCGCCGCGGCCTCCTCCCAGGTCATGGAGACCGCCCGCAAGGGCATCTTCGACCCCACCGCCATCACCATCCAGCAGGCCCTCGCCGTCTACGTCTCCGTCTACATCGTCGACACCGTCCTGCTCTACGGCTATTCCGCCTTCGGCATGCCCGTCAGCACGACCGCCTGCCTCGTCTTCGAGCTGCTCGGCGCCGCCCTCGCCATGGGAGGACTCGGCGTGATCCACTGGCCCAAGGCCAGCAAGGTCATTATCGCCATCATCGCCTCGATCTTCACCACCGGCATCGCCGCGTTCTTCATCCAACGCATCGTCCGCGGAGCCGTGCGCGACCGCACCCGCAACCTCACCGTCCTGCTGGCCCACGGAAGCTGGATCGGCGGCGGCATGCTCGCCGGCCTCACCTATTTCATGCTCGTCAAGGGCATGAAACACATCGCCTTCGTCAAACACCTCAACCACGACTTCGTCCAATCCTACGGCCCCCTCGTCACGCTCCTCGTGCTCTGGGCCCTGTTCGGTATCCTCATCCACATCCTGCTGGTCCTGTTCGGCAAGGCCGCCGCCCGGAGACTCTTCCCCACCCTCGCCGTCATCGGCACCTTCGCGATGGCCTTCGCCTTCGGACAAAACGACCTCGCCAACTGCGCTTCGCCCGGCCTGGCCGCCCTCAACCTCCTCCGCCACTGGCACGAGGGCGTCGCCGTCGCGACCAAGATCAGCATTCCCGTCTGGGCGCTAGCCGGCTGCGGCGCCCTGCTGGGCCTGGGCATGATGACGAAAACATCCCAGCGCGTGACCAGCGCCGCCGTCCACGCCGGCAGCATGGCCCACCAGGTGCGCCTTTGGGCCCCCCGCTGGTGCATCCGGATCGCCCGGCTCCTGCTGCGTTTTCGCGGCAAACAGCCCGTGCTCGCCCCGCTGCCCGAGGTGACCCCCTCGGGCAAAACCACCCATTACGACGTGCTGCGGGCGTGCGTGATCCTCTCCGTATCCGCAAGCGTCATCGCGACCGCCTCGGGCTTCGGACTGCCCGTATCCACCACCTACGTCGCGTTCGCCGCCATCGTCGCCACCGGCATGGCCGACCGCATTCTCCAGCGCGGCGATGCCGACCTGAAACTCGCCCGCACGATTTGGGTCGTATTCAGTTGGTTCGCCGCCGCCCTGATCGCCGCCGCCGCCGCGTTTGGCGTGTGCCTGCTCGTGTTTCACGCGGGCTTCGCGGGCATCGCCGCGGGCATCGCGATCAACCTGGCCGTCCGCCGCGTGCTCCGCCGCCGGGCCGACGCCCTCGAAGCGCGGGTTCGCGAGGCCGCCCGCGAACGCGCCCATCCCGAGCTCTTCGCCGAGGAGTACGAAGGGTAGCGATCACGCGGCCCCCGGCCGACCTCCTGCACGCGGTTGGGTTCGAACCCCCGCGCCGCAGCAATCGCCTGCCAGCGCCCCCGCGACGCATCCCGCCCGCTGGGCTATACTCCCTCGATCATGATTTTGGCGGAAAACCTGCGCAAAACATTCGGCCCCCTCGTCGCGGTCGATTCCGTCTCGTTCGAAGTCCCAACCGGCCAGGTCTTCGGCCTGCTCGGACCCAACGGCGCCGGAAAAACGACCACCATCCAGATGCTCGTGGGCATCGTGCGCCCCGATGGCGGGCGCGTGCAGATCGCCGGCAGTACCGACCCCACGCGGCCGGAGGTCCGCCGCCGGATCGGCCTCGCGCCCCAGTCGCTCGCGGTCTACGGACGCCTCACCGCCGCCGAAAACCTCGCTTTCTTCGGCAAACTCTACGGCCTCCGCGGCCGCGCGCTGCGCCGGCGCATCGAGTGGGCGCTCGACTTCGCCGGCCTCACCGAACGCCGCGACGATCGCGTCGAAACCTACTCCGGGGGAATGAAACGCCGGCTCAACATGGCCGCTGCCCTCATCCACGATCCCGCCGTCCTGATATTCGACGAACCCACCGTCGGCGTAGACCCCCAATCGCGTAACCGCATGTTCGACAGCTTCGAAACCCTCAAGACCCACGGCCGCACCATCATCTACACCACCCACTACATCGAA
>JALSRY010000278.1 GCA_026984555.1 Phycisphaerae bacterium | reverse complement strand
AACGTGTTCGCGGCGCTCGATTTCCTCGACCTGACGCCCGACGAGGCCCGCCAAGTCACGCTCGACGACTTCCAGTCGCCCGACATGAACCGGCAGGCGATGGCCCTGATGCAGATTTTCCCGAACCTGGTCTACTTCGACAAAGTCACGTTCGACCTGGTCCGCTACGCCACCGGCAGCACCTCGCCGTGGGATGCGAACCACGACGGCTGGGTGGATTCGGGCGTGCCGTTCTACTACGACATGCTGACGGCGGCCAACATGGGTCTGCGCAAGTTCCAGGGCTTCAACGTGCCGATGGGCCTGGATGCGAGCTACGAGTGGTACCCCTCGTTCACCGACAATCACCAGCTCATAACGATGAAGGTGCCCGACGGCACGCTCATCAAGATGTTCCTCGCGATGCAGGGCATGGCGCTGCCGCCCGAGGAGCAGCCCGATTTCTTCGCGGCGATCGCCAACTACCCGGCGTACTCGAACGGCATCACGCTGGGCGGGCACGGCGTGCGACCCAAGGAGCAGGCGCTCGGTGCGGCGTATGCGTGTGACGATTGTCACTCGGCCGGCGGCGTGTTCGATACGCCCGTTCCCGTCACCAACACGGAACAACGCGACGTGCCGGGCATGGGTACGTTCGAGTTCCCGCTGTACCACTGGAAGTACTACAACTTCCGGAAGCTGACCGACCTCGGTCTGGCGACCGAAGACAACGACGTCGTCGCGGGTACGGCCGACGTGGATGTGGCCGGGGATACGACCTACATCCGCGAGAGCTCGCGCACGTTCGTCGTCAACTACCTCAACCCGGCCGGCGAGGGTTCGTACCGCGCCGCCGACGACGCCGAGTCGCTCGACGGTACCGGCCTGACCGCCGACGACGTCTCGTTCAACGGTGGCGAGTGGCTGCCCGTGCTCGAACCCGACGTGCGGATGGTGCCGACCTACGAGATGCTCGGTTTCACGACCGACGAGCTCTACTTCCTCGACTGATCCGGCGCCGGGGAATACGCCGAAGTCTCGCGGTCGCGGGTGGTTCCCATGCCGCTCGCGGCCGCTGCTTTTTGCGCCGGGAGTGAGGAAGGATCAGCGGAGTCGGGCGAGCTGGCGATCGTGTGTGCGGCGAAGGGTCAGCAGCGCAGCCACGCCGCCACAGAGCGCCAGGAACATATCCCATTGGGTGTCCCAGGGGTCGCCCTGGGTACCGAGGAAGTCGGTCGCGGATTGTCCGAGGGCCAGCGCCGCCCCCCATTCCAGCAGCTCGTAGGACGCGCTGATCGCCAGCACGAGCGCGACTGCGAGGGCGCTCAGCCACTTGCTCGGTCGCAGCGGCGACGTGCGCAAGAGCAGCTCGCGTGCGATCAGCGCCGGCACGAACCCCTGGGCGAAGTGTCCCAACCGGTCGTAATGATTCCGCGCCAACCCGAGCAGGTCGGAGACCCACGCGCCCAGCGGCACGCGGGCGTAGGTATAGTGCCCGCCGATCATCAGAATCAGCGCGTGCACGAACATCAGCCGGTAGACCAGCGGTGTGAACGCGAATCGACGGGCTGTGGCCAAAAGCAGGGGCAAGCCTACCAGAATCGGGAAGACTTCGAGCAGCCACGTGGTGCGGTCGAAGGGGTGGATTCCCGACATCAGCAACCCGGCGATGGTTGCCAGGAGCAGCGCGAGGGTTTCGTAACGCCTGTGTCTGGCGGCGACAGGGGTTGCGCTCGGACAAGAAGTGTCGCGGTTCATGGGGCACCCACGCGGGAAAGCCGCCCGGCGCCAGGCGCGGCGGGCCGGTGCCTGCCGGGGGCGCAACGCCGCATCAGGCCATCGCGGCCTGCTGGCAGAGAAACAACGTCGCCATGCGCACGGCCAGCCCATTTGTGACCTGACGCAGGATGCTCGAGTTGGGGCCGTCGGCCACGTCGGCGGCGAGTTCCTTGCCGCGGTTGACCGGGCCGGGGTGCATGATGAGCACGTCCGGCTTGCAGCGTTTGAGCCGCTCGGCGTTCATGCCGAACAGGCGGATGTACTCGCGGATCGACGGAAACACGCTGCTGGTGATGCGTTCCTGCTGGATGCGCAGCATGTTGATCACGTCCATCTCGGGCAGGATTTCGTCGAAGTGGGAGGTGACGCGGGCGCCGAGCTGCTCGAAGGAGCGCGGCACGAGCGTCGGCGGTCCGACCAGCGTCACGTTCGCGCCGAGCTTGACCAGCCCGCGCAGGTCCGACCGGGCGACGCGCGAGTGGGCGATGTCCCCGACGATCGCCACGTTGAGCCCCGCGATGCGCCCCTTGCGTTCGCGGATCGTGAACAAGTCGAGCAAGCCCTGGGTCGGGTGCGAATGCTGTCCGTCGCCGGCGTTGATGATGCAGCAATCGACCACCTCGGTCAGGTTTTGCGGCGCGCCGGCGGCGGAGTGGCGCACGACCATGATGTCCACGCCCATCGCCTCGATGTTGCGGGCGGTGTCGCGCAGCGATTCCCCCTTGGAAGTGGACGAGATTTTGGCGGAGAAGTCGAGAATATCCGCCGAAAGGCGCTGGGCGGCGAGCGTGAAGCTCATCCGCGTGCGTGTGCTGTCCTCGAAAAACGCCGTCACCACTACCCGCCCGCGCAACGCCGGCACCTTCTTCACGCTGCGGGTCGAGACTTCCTTGAAGCTCTCCGCCGTGTCGAGCAGGTAGAGAATCTCCTCGGCGGACAGCTCGTTGATGCTCAGCAGGTGCTTGCGTGTCCAAGCCGGTTTGTTCGCAGTCGCGTGGGTCATGACAGCGTCACCTCGTCCACGCCGTCCACTTCTTCGAGCCTGACGTGTACCACGTTTTCCGGCGAGGTCTGCTGGCGAACGCCGACGAAATCGGGCTGGATCGGCAGTTCGCGGAGACCGCGATCGACGAGCACGGCGAGCTTGACGGCGCAGGGCCGGCCGAGATCGCTGAGTGCCGACAGCGCGGCCCGTACCGAACGCCCGGTGTAGAGAACATCATCGACGAGCACGAGCCACGTCCCCGTGATGTCGAAGTCGATCTCCGTGCCCCGCACGACCGCGTTGGGGCCGATCGTGGTCAGGTCGTCGCGGTAGAGCGTGATGTCGAGCGCGCCGTAGTGTTGCGGGTTGCAGCCTTCGTGTTCGAGCAGCGGCAGCAGGCGGCGGGCAAGCACTTCGCCCCGCCGGCGGATGCCCACGATCGCCACGGGAACGGAAGACGGCGCCGCGGCGGCGATTTCACACGCCAGACGCGCGAGCGCGTCGGCAAGTTCGCGCTGGGAGAGGATGCGTTTCATGGTCGATAGG
>JALSRY010000277.1 GCA_026984555.1 Phycisphaerae bacterium | reverse complement strand
GGTGGCGTTGCACCCCTGTGGTGATGGAAGCGTCTCGGCGCTGGTCGCCATGTTGTTGGCACTATGGAGCTTGGGGCAAGCCGTCGAACGCGGCCGGAGCGGACCGTATCTGCTCGCGGTGTACTTTGGTGGAACGCTGGTCGGTGGGGGGGTGTATTTCGGTCTCGGTCAGGCAGCCTCGGAACTGGCTCGTTTGCCGCTGAACGTGCCCGCGGGGGGGTTGGCCGCATGCACCGTGGTGGCGTGGCGCGTAGCGCGCCAGCGGGATGTCAAACTGCGGGGGAAACTCGCGAAACTGGTCGGCGGCATGCGAGCGGAGCGCGAGTTCCCCGTCGCACGGCTGATCGCACTTGGCGGGTGGCTCGTCGTGGGGACGGTGTTCTTTTTCCACGGCGAGGGAGCGACCGGCTGGCTCCTCGCGGCCGGCGCGGGGGCGTTGGTGAGCTGGGGGCTCGACACCACGCGATCCGGGGAACAACGTGTTCCCGAAGAATGATCCCGCTTGGCGTTGAACAAGGCGCGTTCGAGAAAACGGGCCAAGGGCGTTCCGCAGCGCGCTACCGTTGCGAGCCCACCGCCCGCGGCCCCCGGGGATCTTGCCACGCTGCGTTGGACCGGGGACCAGCCACTGTCGGCTCACCAAGTCACGGGCGACACTCGACCGTCATGGTTTGCGACGTTTGGCGTATCGCCGCAACTGCGCGTCGAACCTGTCGAGCTGCTCGTCGTCGAGCAACTCGGCGATTTGCTTGCGAACATCGTCGGCGAGGCGGGCCTGTCCCTCGTGATCGCGCCGACCGATCTTGCGATATTTTCCGAGAGCTTCTCGCTGGATGTCGCGGATTTGCGCTTTTTGATCGCGGTCGAGCCGAAGCTGCTTGACGGCCCGGAATACCTCGCGGATCGTCAGGTTGTCGAGGGACACGTGGTCGCCGGCAGGGGGCGTCCACTGTTGCCGAAACTCCTTGAGTTTTGCGATCTGATCGTCGTCGAGGTGGGAGGCGAGCTTATCGAAAAACTCGGCGAACATCTGGTCGGGGTCGGGCCGTGCCGCGTCGATCTGGGCGCGGAGCTCCTCGATCTGTTCGTCGTCGCCGGCGTCGATGGCGTCGCGGAGTTTTCGCATCAGGGGGCGCATTTCCGTCCAGCGTTGGCGCATCGTTTCACGTTGGCTCTTGAGCAGGTCATCGAATTCCTGCCGCTGCTGGTCGTCGAGGTTCAGTTGGTCCGGGAGATCGCGTGTCACCGCGCGATACTGGGCACGCATGCGCTGGCGACGTTGCATCTGGTCTTCGATTTCCCACAGGCGTTCGACTTGCTCGGGACGCAGAATGGGTTCGAGTTTGTCGAGGGTCTCGGCGAGACCGGAGCCGGGGCCGTTCCACGCTGGCATTTCGGCGCGCAGTTGCGCGACACGCTCGGTATCGCCGTCACGCTGCGCCTGGCGCAGTTCGCGCCAGCGTGCGCCCATTTCGCGCATTTCGGCGCGTTGCGTTTTCGTCAATTCGTCGAACTGCGCGCGTTGGTCTTCGTCGAGGTCGAGACGCCTGGCGATACGTTCGAACATGCGCGTGGGCCAGTCGGCGCGGGCCGTACCACGCTGGGCTCGGCGAGCGGACGGCTGGGGGCGGTCGGTGGTGGCCTGTGCGTTCGCCGCGGTCACGAAGCCACCAAGTAAGAGGCTGGCCAACATGATACGAAACATGGGTAAACTCCTTGAGCGGCTGACTGGGGCTCGGGCTCGCCAACATTTCAGCCGGCGGATGCCGACAGATGGGCCGCATAATGGGCAAAACGCGGACGCCACGCAGATATTGGGTTCGATCGTAGTTCACAGGGTGCCGCTGGCGAAGCGGGCAGCCCCGCGGTACCGGCTCGCGTTTTCCGGATATCCTAAAAGGAGTAGACCGTCGCGGCGGAATCATCCGGTCAGGAATTGTTCGAGGCGGGGGGAGGCGGGAACGACGGAGGAGTCGCGGATTCTGGCGAATCCGGGCGGTGGCTCCTCCGCCGACAGTCAGACGACGATGGGGCCGGCCTGGGAAGTTAAGAGGTGTCATGAAAGCACTGGTCGTCGTGGATGTGCAGCGTGATTTTGTCCCGGGCGGCGCGCTCGCGGTGCCGGCTGGCGACGAGGTCGTCCCCGTCGCGAACAGCCTCATGAAACGTTTCGAGCTGGTCGTTGCAACGCAGGATTGGCATCCGCCGGACCATCTAAGTTTTGCCGCCAACCACCCGGGGCGGCAGGTGGGCGACCGGGTCGTGGTGGACGGGCTCGAACAGGTTCTCTGGCCCGTGCACTGTGTTCAGGAGACACGTGGGGCGGCATTCGCGGAGGGGCTCGACACGTCGCGGATCGGCCACGTCGTGCGTAAAGGGACCGATCCGCGAATCGACAGCTATAGCGGGTTCTACGACAACGCACGGCGGAAAACGACGGGGCTCCACGAGTATCTTCGCGGCAGGGGGGTCGGGACGGTGTACGTCCTGGGGCTGGCGACGGATTATTGTGTTCGGTTTACGGTGCAGGACGCGCTGCGGCTGGGTTATGAGACGTACTTGGTGGTCGATGGGTGTCGGGCGGTGAATCTCGCCGCTGGCGATGGTGCGCAAGCCGTGGCGGAGATGCGTGCCGCGGGGGCGAAGATCGTCACGAGCGAAGAGGTTTTGCGGTAGGGTGGCGGCGTGTGGCGCTGGTCGCGTGGGGGGGGGACGTGAGGACGCAGCGCCCGTCTGGCATGGGTGGATGCTTTGCGGGCGGCGAGCGAAACGATTACCGTGTTGGCCTTCCGTGATGCGAGGTTCTGAAGCGATGTCAGGAAACTTGTGCGAGCATTGTAGCGGCATGTGCTGCCGGTATATCGCGTTGCCGATCGAAACCCCGGAGTCGCGTGCGGACTTCGACGACATTCGCTGGTACCTGATGCACCGCAACGTGTCGGTTTTCGTGGAAGATGGCGAGTGGTACATCTATTTCGCCACCGACTGCCAGCATCTGCAACCGGACTTCCGCTGCGGGGCGTACGAGACGCGTCCGCGCATCTGCCGGGAGTATTCGTCTGACAATTGCGACTATCACTCAGGCCGGTATGGGTGGGAGGAACATTTCCTGTTCCCCGAGCACCTGGACGAGTACGTGCGGACGCATTTTGCGGGAGGTGCTCGCAAAGCGGCAGGGGGGCGCAAAGCGGCAGGGGGGCGCAACGGCCGGCGCGGCCTCGGCGGCGTGCGGGTACGTGGCCGGACTGCGCGCCGCAACGCGGCTCCTCGTGACACCGATCCCGCCGGC
>JALSRY010000276.1 GCA_026984555.1 Phycisphaerae bacterium | reverse complement strand
GTAGTCGAGCGTGGTGATGAGCATTTGCAGGGGGGCATCGGGCCGGACCTGCGGGGGTGGGACGCTGCGCACGATGGTGTCGAACAGCGCGCGGATATGGCCCGGGTTTTCGCCGGGTTCGGTGGCGGCGTAGCCCTGGCGGGCCGATGCGTAGAGGGTGGGGAACTCGAGGAGGGATTCGTCGGCCCCGAGGTCGATGAACAGATCGACGATTTCGTTGAGCACCTCGATGGGGCGCGCGTCGGGCCGGTCGATCTTGTTGATGACCACGATCGGCCGCAGGCCGCAGTCGAGCGCCTTGCGCAGCACGAACGTGGTCTGGGGCATGGGGCCCTCGAAGGCATCGACCAGCAGCAGGCACCCGTCGGCCATTTTGAGCACGCGTTCGACTTCGCCGCCGAAGTCGGCGTGTCCGGGGGTGTCGATCAGGTTGATTTTCACGTCGTGGTAGTGGACGGCGATGTTCTTGGCGAGGATCGTGATGCCGCGTTCGCGCTCGAGGTCGTTCGAGTCGAGGATGCGTTCGCCCTGGAACTGCGCGGGGCGGAATTCGCCACACTGGCGCAGCATCTGGTCGACGAGCGTGGTCTTGCCGTGATCGACGTGGGCGATGATGGCGACGTTGCGGATATTCTCGTGTGATCGGGGCATCGGGAGCGTCTTTCTGCGGTGTTGGGGCCGGTTGCGGCCGGGGTTGGTCGGGGTGGGGGATCAGGTGCCGGCATACACGTCCACCCGGCGGCGGATGTCCACGGCGCGGGCCGCGTTGCGCGGGGCGTGCAACCGCCCGCGCAGGCGCGCGGCACCCAGCAGGTCGGGAGCCTCGCCCGTCCGCGATACGAGCCGCAGCCGGCCGACGTCGACTTCCGCGTCGAGTGTCTGTCCCAGGCGTTTGCGGGGGAAGACGTATCCGGTACCGGAATAGACCGCCACGCCTTCTCCGGTCACGACGACATAGCGGATCGTGGCGTCGATCGAGGTGGCGTTGTCGAAGGTCTTTCCGGGAATCGGTTTCCAGAACACGTGTACGCACAGCAACTGGGTCACGCTGTCGCCGGCATCGTTGCCGGGTCGGGTTGCCCGGCCGGTGATGTAGTAGTCTCCACCGGGGGCGCGGTAGTAGGCGCACTGGTTCAGGGTGACTTCGTAGGTTTCGGGGAAATAGGCGTCCTTGTAGGAGGTCAGCGTCAATCGCGAGCCGCGCGGTGCGCAGCCGGCCAGCAGCAGGCCGAGCAGGCCCGCCGCGACGATCCGGCCCGCGCAGCGCGCGGCATGTGCGCGTTTATTCATCATCCATCAGTGCGTTCGTGCGGCTCTTGGGAACGAGGGGGGTGGGCTGGTCGATGCCGAGCAGCGCGAGTGCGTCCCGTTCGACGATGCCGCGGAGTTTTTCGCGTGGGATGGCCATGAGGCTGGTGCCCATGCTCTGGTTGATCGAGTACAGCGCCTCGATGCACTCGGCGGGGGCGCGTACGGGGAACCCGCTACCGAAGAGGAGTTTGTCCATCACGCCGCACTCGCAGGCGGACATCAGGGCGTTGTAGCTCAGCCAGGGGTGGCGCAACAGGCCGGCGATGTCGGCGTAGACGTGCTTGTGTTTGGCGAGCAGTGCGATGGTCTCGTGGACCCAGGGGTAGCCCATGTGCGAGACGACGATGCGCAGGTCGGGGAACTCGCGGGCCACTTCGTCGAGGAGCATGGGTCGCGCGAACTCCATTTTCGCCGCCGGGCTGCGGTGGTTCTGCTCGAAGAGTACGGGCATGCCTCTGCGGATGCACTCGGCGTAGAGCTCCATCGCCCGGGTGTCGGCGGGGTGGAAATCCTGGAGGGTGGGGGAGACGGTGACGCCCTTGAGCCCCAACTCCTCCTGCACCATCGCCAGCTCGTCGAGACAGCCCTCGTCGGTGGGATCGACGCCGGCGAAGCCGATGAGTTTCGAGGCGTTGCGGTGGACGTATTCGGAGACGTAGCGGTTGGGGATCTCGACGTCGAGGTAGCGGCTCTTGAAAGCCAGGACGATGGCGCGGTCCACCGGATCGACCGCCCGCAGGTGGCGGGTCGAATCGGCCTGGATATCGGGCTCGGCAATCGCCGTGGCGGCGGCTCCGAGATGCGCGTTCGCGTCCCACGTTTGCGTGTGACAGTCTACGATCATTCTGGCCCAGCTTCCGGAAACAGGTGAGCTGTCATCAATCCACTTACGCCAAGAGCCACGCGAGAAGCGCGTGACTCAACCCGCGCGTATCCTACTGTCATCATCCCGAGACGGTCAAGCGTCAGTGTGACGGAAACTCGTCGCGCCGCGGTAGCCGCCGTGGTTTGGGGTTAGGGGCCGCGCCGCCGCCGGTACGATGTCGAGGCGAGTATACCGCAACTTCGCCGGTTGCACGAGCGGGGCCAGCGCAACATCTTGGGGCGGATCGCAACCCTGCGCGGCTTTAGAGTCCGACGCGGATTTTTCCCTTTTGCCACTCTTTGACGAGCATGCGGAAATCTTCGGCGGCGGCGGCCAGTCGGCGGAATGTGAGCACGAGCGCGTCGTAGAGTTTCGGATCCTTGAAGAGCCGGCCGAGCGTTCCCTGGCCTTGTTCGACGCCGAGCAGCGTGCGGTCCATTCGGGTGAGGACGCTGCTGGCCAGGTCGAAATCGGTCATGAGTCGGCGGGAGAGTGCGTCGACGTGGCCGTCGATCCGGTCGATCGAATCGGAGGCCTTGCCGATGAGCTGGTGGGCGTCTTCGGCGGCGACGCGGATGGTTCCGGTGGTTTCGTTGAGGTTTTTCATGACCACTTTGCCGTCGTTGGTCATGGTATAGAGGTTGTCCACCGACGCGCGCAGCTCGTCCTTGACTTTTGGATCGCCGAGGACGTCGTTGAAGTGTTTGAGGGCGGCGTCGAGGCGGGTCATTGCGGAGGCGAGGTTTCCGGGGGGGCCACCGGCGCGGTCCACTTCGGCGGGGGTGCGAGGCTGGAGTACGGTGTGGAGGTCATGGAGTACGGGGGTGAGGGCGTCGGCAGCGGTGGATATCTTGGCGGCGGTGGACTCGAGCTGCTGGACGATTTCCTTGGGGACGAGGGATTCGACCGCGGAGGTGATGGTTCCGTCGATGAGTTCGCCGGAGGCCAGCAACGGAGCGTCGGCGGGGCCGGGGTCGAGCTGGATCGGGGGGCGTCCCTCTCCCAGTCCCGGCTCGTTGGTGAAGGCGTGGGCGCCCTTGTGCAACCGTCGCCGGGGATCGTCGAAGGCGACGTCGGCGACGACGCCTTCGCCGGGGCGCTCGGGGTCGGCGAAGTCGACCTGGGTC
>JALSRY010000275.1 GCA_026984555.1 Phycisphaerae bacterium | reverse complement strand
GGCACCGTAACCCCGCGTGAGGATCGCGGGACGCCGATCCATCCGTACCAGTCGCCGCACCGTTTCGATCACCAGCGGCGTCTTGCCGGTTCCACCGACGGTGATGTTGCCGATGCTGACGACGGGGACGCCGGCGCTGCACGACGCCGCGGGCGACCGGTCGTAACGCCGGTTTCGCAGCCGAATCGCCGTGGCGTACACGCCCGACAGTGGCGCCAGCAATCGGCGAAGCGTCGAAACTGTTGCGGAAAAGCGGCTCACGAAACGTCCAGGAAGATCGGCCTGCGCCGCATCACAGGTCTGCTGCCAGGGCGCCGGTGGACTGTTGCCACCTGATCGCCCGCGGTACGCCGGCGGTCAGGGGCACGCGCGGCGCGTAGCCCAGCAACTCGCGTGCTTTCGACAGATCGGCCACGTAACGCGTCACCTCGCCCGGTCGCGCCGCCTCGTAGGTGACACGCGGCTCCTTGCGCAACGCGAGCGAGATCAGGTTCACCAGGTCCTGGAGCGTGGCCCCCTGCCCGTAGGCCACGTTGATCGTCTCGCGCCGAATCCGCCCCGCGACCAGCGCGTCGAGCCCCCGCACGACGCCGTCGGCACAATCGTCCACATATGTGAAATCCAGCACCTTGTCCGGCCCGAATACCACGATCGGCTCCCCGTCCGCGATCCGGCGAATGAACAGCGGAATCACACGTTCCATCCGGTCGATGTCGCAATCGTAGCGCCCGTAGACATTGCTGAACCGGAACACCAGGCACGGCAGCCCGTAACACTGGGCATACGAATAGATGTACGCTTCGCCCGCGATCTTCGACGCGCTGTAAGGACTCTCCGCGACGACGAAATCCGCCTCGGACTCGTCCGTGATGTGCCGGTGGATGTCGCCGTAGACCTCACGCGAGCTTCCGAAAACGATCGGCGTCGCGCTGCGCCGACAATACTCGAGCACGTTGAACGCCATCTGCATGTTTTCCATCGCACGCTTCGGTTGCTCGACCAACTCGAAAACCTTGGCGTGGGCGGCAAGGTGCAGCACGGCGTCGAAGCGCCCCTCGACGGGCAGCTCTCCGGGCGCGCAGGCGGTCAGATCGCAGATCGTCGTGGGAATCTCGGGTGTCCACGTGTTCGCGCGCACGTCCAGCCCCACCACCTCGTCGCCGCGCTCCCGCAGCGCCAGCCCGACGTTGGTTCCGATCTGTCCGCTCGATCCCGTAATGAGAATGCGCATCGCGCCCGGCTCCTGCCGCGTAACCCCCCATCGCTTGTTTCGCTCGGCATCGTATCCCCGCCCGCGCCACCGTTCCAGTCGGCACCACGCCTGACCGAAACAGCGACCGGAAACCCGCGGCGGGTCTCAGCGGCGTTTGAACTGTCGTTCCAGGTCGCGCAGCGTCAGGTGCAGCGTCGTCGGTCGGCCGTGGGGGCAATGGCTGGAGCGTTCGGCCAGCTCGCGGTGGCGCAACAGGTCGGTGATTTCCTCGTCGGTCAGCGGGTCGCCGGCCTTGACCGCCGCCTTGCACGCCATCATGTCGAGCAACTCGTGCAGAAGTGTTTCGGGGCTGGGGCGGGCGCCTTTTTCCGACAGGACATCGAGCAAATCGCGCACGAACCGCGCCGCGTCGAGTTTGTGCAGGAACGTGGGGAACGCGTGGACCGTCACACTCTGGGGCCCCGACGCCGTCAGCTCGATCCCCAGCCGGGCCAGCAGTTCCGCGTGCGTCTCCAACGTCTCGATCCGGTCCGCCGGCACCCGCACGACCTCCGGCAACAGCAGGCGCTGCGCCTCGAGCGCATGGTCGGCGATGCGCGCCCGAAACCGCTCGTACAAGATGCGCTCGTGTAGCGCGTGCTGGTCGATAATCATCAGGCCGTCGCCGGTCTCCGCGACGATGAACGTGTTGTGAAGCTGGATCGCCCGCGGAGGCGCGTCCCCGGACCCACCAGTGGCCAGTGCATCGGCCGGTTGTCGGTGCGCGTCGGAGCGATTCGCGGGCTCGGCGGTCGGCTGCGCCGAGAACTCCCCGGGCGGCGCGCCCGGCACGCACGTTTCGCCCCCGCCTGCGCTCCGCTGCGCGCTAGCCTCCATGTGGTCAGCCGGCCGGGCCGTCGCCGCGTGCCCTTCGCGGGGAAAAGCCGAGGCGCCCGCGTCGAAACGCTTTCCGCTCGACCCGCCACCACGCGGTTCGACATCCACCCCCGCGGGCCGCGACGTGAAGAAATCGACCATCGCTTGCCGCACGCGACCCCGGTACGCATCTTCGGCGGCGGCCTGCGTCGCAAGCGTGTGGTCGAGGTTGGTCGCCAGAAACCGCTCCCGCAACGCCGCCAGCACTTGCCCGTGGACGTAGTTCGAGTCTCGCCAGCGGACTTCGCTCTTGGTCGGGTGAACGTTGACGTCCACCTGGTCGGGGTCGATCGTCAGAAACAGGAACGCCACCGGGTAACGCGACGGGTCGATCAAGCTGCGGTAAGCCTCCTTGATCGCGTGGGATACGAACCGGTCGCGCACGTAACGTCCGTTGACGAACACGTACTCCCACTTGCCCGAGCCGCGGCTTTCCTTCGGCGGGGCGACCCAGCCCTCGACCAGTACGCCGTTGCCGGCCCGCCGGATCGGCAGCAGCACGTCGGCCAGCTCGGGGCCGTAGAAATCGCCGATGCGTTTTCGGCGGTCGTCGGTCGCGGGCAACTGGTGAAATGTGCGTTTGTTATGCTTGAGCGAGAAGGCGACGTTTGGGTGAGCCAGCGCAAGCCGGGCGAACTGCTCGGAGATATGCCCCATTTCGGTCTGGGTCGTTTTGAGAAACTTCCGCCGAGCGGGCACGCAATAGAACAAGTCGCGGACCTCGACGCGCGTCCCGGCGGGGGCACCGCAGGGGACGACCTCGCCGACAGCCCCCCCCTCGACGGCCAGGCGATGGGCGACATCGCTAGCGCGGGGTCGCGAGGTGATCTGCAGCCGGGCGACCGAGCCGATGCTCGGCAAGGCCTCGCCGCGAAACCCCATCGTATGGATGCAGAACAAGTCGTCGTCGGTGCGGATCTTGCTGGTGGCGTGTGGCAGAATGCAGCGGCGCAGATCGTCCACATCCATACCCGCGCCGTCATCGACCACCTCGATCAGCTCTCGCCCACCGTCGAGAACCCGCACGTCGATTCGGCTTGCGCCGGCATCGAGGGCGTTTTCGACCAGCTCTTTGACCACGCTGGCCGGTCGCTCGACACACTCGCCGGCGGCGATGCGATTGACCAGCTCCGGTTGCAGGACTTCGATAAAACCCATGAGGCGTCATCCGCTGC
>JALSRY010000274.1 GCA_026984555.1 Phycisphaerae bacterium | reverse complement strand
GCTCTGGCTAGCATCCGCGACGAAATCCGCGCCATCGAAGAAGGCCGCTTCAGCCGCGAAAACAACCCCCTCAAGAACGCTCCCCACACCGCCCGCGCCGTCGCGGCCGAAACCTGGGACCGCCCGTACACCCGCCAGGAGGCCGCCTGGCCCGCCGACTGGCTCGAAAACTTCAAGTATTGGCCGCCCGTAGCGCGCATCGACAACGTCTACGGCGACCGCCACCTCTTCTGCTCGTGCCCACCGCCGGTGGAAGCCGCACCCGCGTCAGCCTGAACGCCTGGCACGCACCACGCCAATCCATCCGCGCCGGCGTCGCGTCAGACTACTTCTTGGGTTGCAGTTCGATCCACTGGGGAATGTCGGTTCGCGCGTCGCCGCCGTAGCCTTCTCGCCAACACAGAATCAGGGGGGCCCGACGGGTCTCGTTCGCGGGCGCGACCAGTCGCATCGACAGCAATAGCCGCTGGCCGGCTGTAAGTTTTTCCAATCCGAGCGAGCGCGCCGGAATTGTGACCTGGAGGGTGCGGCGCCCGTCTTCGCCACCGACCCGGCAGCGCCAGCCGCGCAGCCCCCGCGCGTCCGTGCCGTTGGCCGGCCCAAGCTGAACACGAGTGTCCTCGAGTGCGACCCGAGCAGTGACGGTCGGATCTTGACCCGCCGCGGCGACGCTTAGATGCAAGTCCGCGCGCGGCCCGAGGTCGGCCGGCAGTTCCACGGCCAGCCGAAGCTTGCGTTTCTCGTAGGCCGCGAAAAGGTTGGCGCCGGGCGTACCGGGCTCGCCGGTGTGGAGGGCGCCGAGCCGGTAGGCGGGCTGGTCGATCCGTCCGCCGGTTCGGGTCGGCAACACGCGATACAGCGGTCGCAGCGTCACCGGAACCTCGATGGCCTGGCCTTCGAGGGAAAGACGCACGGTGAGCGTCGCGGGCTCGAACGGCCCCGTGGCCGTCCGGGTGAGCTTGACGTCGAAACGCAGCGTATCGCCGGCGGCCGCCTGGAGCCCGCGTGACGTAAGCGACGAGCGCACCGGCGCATTGGGCGGCAGCTTGATCTGGAGGTAGCTGCGACGCAACGGCCCGAGCGCGTCGATCTCGATCGGCAGCGTCGCCTCACGATCGCACGGCACGACCGCCGGCAGCCGCAACCACGGCTGCGCCACCCCCAGCGCCGGCTTGGCCAGCGTGCGGTCGGCACCCAGCGTGACGAAAAAAGGCTCGGCCCGCACCGCCACCAGCGTCGAGAAAGGCGTTACCAGCAGCGGCTGCTCCCGCCGGGCGATGTCGAACACATCGAGCACGCCGGCGGATACCACGGTGTACGGCGTGACGATCGCCGGCAGCACGCGGTTGGGCCGGGGAAAGAAGACCGCGACCTGCTGTTCCCCGCCCAAGTAGAGCGCCGAGTCGAACGCCGCGGGTGTTCCGGGAACCGGCCCGGCGTAAAGCAGCCCCTGCAACATCCCGATCGTGTTGGCCAACCCGAGCAGCGTCGTGCGCGGGCTGAAGTCACGACGCACCAAGCCACGCATCCGCTCGGGATGACGCGGGTCGGCACGATCGTCACGCAGATCGAACCAGACGACCCCCGCCGTACCATGCCGCGCCGCCTCGACATAATGCCGCAGGATCGCGACCGCGTCCGTTCGCGTGCCGGGACCGTCGATCGGCTCACCCTCGTGAAACCACCGCACGTGCTGTTCGTCCTTGTGGCCGCTGCGCCGAACGAACGTGTCGATCGCCCGGCGGGCGGCGGCGGCGTTGCCTTCGGTTGCCAGCGCGAGCTCGATCCCGTCGGCCGGGAGCCCCTCCGGCCAGGGTGGTATATTGCCCGCGCCGATGCGCAGCGCCGGCGATACGATCCCCGCCTCGGGCCGCTCCGCACGCACGCGATCGCGCAGCCGCACGAGCGCCGCGACCTCCTCGGACGAGAACCCGCCCGTCCGCGACGCCGGCAGACGCATCGGCTGATACGCGACCACCCGCGCGCCGAAATGCCCCGCGAGGTACGCGCACAACTCGACTTGCCGGTCCCACGCCTCACGTCCCCCGCTCGGCAACCAGTTCGGCGGATCACCGAGCACCAGCATGACCGCGATGTCGCGGGAGGTGATCGCGTCGATCACCCGCCCGAGCTCGTCCAGCTCGAACCGCTCCGGCTGCGGTTCGAGCGCCTGCCACGACGTATCCAACGCCAACACCTGCACACCCGCCTCGCGGGCGATGAGGATCTCGAGCACCCGATCCGCCGGCGACTCGCGCATCAGATTGGACCGTACCCCGAAGAATGTCGATCGGCCGCGCGGCAGCGCGCGGTTGGAAACGACCGCCGCCACGGTGGTCTTGAAGACCGCGGGCAACAACCACCCGGGCGCGCGAACGGTCGCCACGAGTTGATACAGCCCGGGCGCGGGCACCTGCTGGCTGAAATCCACCGCCTGGCGCGAACGGAAATCCCGGCCGCGGGCCGGCAGGCTCAGCGACGAACGTCCCGTCGTCAGCACCGTCCCATCCGCACGCAACCACGCCAGCTTGACGCTCAGTGGCAGCGACTCACGCTCTGAGGTGTTCTCGAGCATCACGGCGGCGTATACCACGTCGCCCGGTTCGTACAGGTGCGTCGGCCGGTCGAGCAGGAATTCGCCCCGCAACACCGCCGACCCCGTGACGCGATGCTCGACTTCGAGATCGTCAAGGAAGACCGTCTGCCGCCCGACTGTATTCGTATGGATCCGGTAGCCCAACACCTCGATCGGCCACACCACGGGACGCGGTGGCTGGTTCTGCGCCCCCCCGCCGGCCGGACGCAACTTGCGCGAGCCCAGTTCCGCCACCAACCGCACCCAGCGGTTCCGGGCACTGACAGGCATGCGCGGCGTCTCGAACACGGTGCCGTCGCCATCGCGGATGCGAAACTGTATCTCGGCCGACCCCTTGGTGATCCAGGCGTACGTCGCGATCCGGTCGGCTTGGTCGAAGAACGTCGCCGCGCGAAACCGCAGGTCGCACGTGGCCCACGCTCCACGCTCGGTCGCGCCGATCGCGACCATCAGCGAGCGTTGGCCGCGGGCAGGAATCGCCGCCCGTTCGGCGGTGCAGTCGGCTGCCAGCGCGTGGTAGGCGGTGGTGATGGTCGTGGCGACGGAGTCATCCTCGAAATCCGCGAGCGTCGTGACGACGTCTTCGCCGGCCCGCGCCACCACGGGCGCGAGGATCGACACCAGGATCGTCAGCGCGAGCCGAACCGGCCGGCGAAGCGCAGGACGCGGGGCGTGTCGGTCGGTCGTCGCGCGATCGTTTCGCGTCA
>JALSRY010000273.1 GCA_026984555.1 Phycisphaerae bacterium | reverse complement strand
CATCCATGGAATGGCACGGGCAGCCGTGAATGGCTTTGCCTACATACTTCGGGTCGATGTCGAAGGCGACGCCGATCCGCAGATAGGGGTTGCGCCCGTCGAAATACGCGAGAACCGCTTGCCCGAGGTGCCCAACCCCGACCAGCGCGAACGAACATCCGCCGGGACAGTCGAGCACCTGGCCGATCCGCGTAATCAAACCGGCGACCTCGTAGCCGCGGGCGGGACTTCCGTTGTACCCGATGGTCATGATGTCGCGTCGGACCTGCGCGGGCGTGAAACCGCCGAGCTCGGCGATCTCGTGCGAAAAAATGCGGTTTTTCCCCCGCCGTTGATGGTCGAGGAGAATCCGCCGATACGTGCTCAGCCGCCCAACGACCTGGTCCGTATACATCCGCTCGCCTCCCGCTGCAACCACGTTTCCGCCATCTTTGTGACTCTCGTCACAACGTGATGCTACTCACGATGTGACGTAAATCACGTTGTGATTCTGTTCACAGTATCCCCGCCGCGACGCGCCCCGTCAACACTTTCCAACCAAAACACACGAAAAAACCCCGGCCGCGTCACCGGCCGGGGTAGGGGGGATGAATTGTAACGCATGAAAAATGTATGACTTACGAAACAACCACCGCTTCCGATGCCTTGGCGAAACGAAACTCTCCACCGTCGGCGTCCACCTCGATCTCGTCGCCCGGCCCAAACTCGCCCGCCACGATGTACTTCGCCAGCGGGTTCTCGATCCGCTGCTGGATCAGACGTTTGAGCGGCCGCGCGCCGTACACCGGGTCGTAGCCCTGGTCCGCGAGCAGGTCGCGGGCTGCCGCCGACAGGTGCAGCGTGATCTCGCGATCCGCCAGCCGCCGTTGCAACTGGGCGATTTGCAAATCCACGATCTCGCGCAGGTGCTCCTTCGCGAGCCGGTGGAAGATGATCGTTTCGTCCACGCGGTTGAGAAACTCCGGCCGGAAGTATTTCTTGAGCTCTTCCTTGACCGCGGTTTCGATCTCGAACTGATCGGCGCCGCGCTCCGCCAGCTCCTGGATGTGCGCGCTGCCGATATTGCTGGTCATCACGATGATCGTGTTGCGGAAGTCCACCGTCCGCCCGTGGCCGTCGGTCAGCCGACCGTCGTCGAGCACCTGGAGCAGCACGTTGAACACGTCCGGGTGTGCTTTCTCGATCTCGTCGAGCAGGATCACGCTGTACGGTCGGCGATGCACGGCTTCCGTCAGCCGGCCACCTTCTTCATAGCCGACATACCCCGGCGGGGCACCGATCAGCCGGGCGACGCTGTGCCGCTCCATGAACTCGCTCATGTCGATCCGCACGAACGCCGACTCGTCGTCGAACAGAAACTCGGCCAGCGCCTTGCAAAGCTCGGTCTTGCCGACGCCGGTGGGACCGAGAAACAGGAACGAACCCACCGGCCGGTGCGGATCGCCCAGACCAGCCCGGTTGCGCCGGACGGCATCGGATACGGCTCGGATCGCGTCGTCCTGCCCGACGACCCGCTCGTGCAGGCGGTCCTCCATCTTCATCAGTTTTTCTTTTTCGCCCTCGAGCATCCGCGCGACGGGAATGCCGGTCCAACGGCTGACCACCTCCGCGATTTCCTCCGCCGTGACCTCCTCGCGCAGCAGTCCGCCGCCTTGTTCGTGCAGCTCCGCCAGCTTGTGCTCGCGTTCCTTGAGGTCCGCCTCGAGCTGTGGCAACTCGCCGTAGCGGATCCGCGCCGCCCGTTCCAGGTCGCCGGTGCGCTGCGCATCTTCCAGCTCGATCTGCTTGGCGTCGAGCTGTTCCTTGATGGCCTTGATGGCGTCGATCGCCGCCTTTTCGTTTTGCCACTGCGCGGTGAGCCGCTGGTCCTTTTCCTTGAGCTCGGCCAGTTGCCGCTCGACGTTTTCGAGCTGCTTCCGGCTCGCCTCGTCCTTTTCCTTCTTGAGCGCCTCCCGCTCGATTTCGAGCTGCATGATCCGGCGTCGCAGTTCGTCCAGCTCCGCCGGCAGCGAGTCGTTCTCGATCCGCAGCCGGCTCGCCGCCTCGTCGATCAGGTCGATCGCCTTGTCCGGCAGGTGACGGTCGGTGATGTAGCGGTGCGAGAGCGTCGCGGCCGCCACGAGCGCCGAGTCCTGGATCCGCACGCCGTGGTGCGCGTCGTAACGCGGCTTGAGACCGCGCAAGATGGCGATCGTGTCCTCGACGCTCGGCTCGCCTACATAGATCGGCTGAAACCGCCGCTCCAGCGCCTTGTCCTTCTCCACGTGCTGGCGGTACTCCTCGAGCGTCGTGGCGCCGATACACCGCAGCTCGCCCCGGGCCAACGCCGGCTTGAGCAGGTTGCCCGCGTCCATGGCGCCCTCGGTCTTGCCCGCGCCGATGATCGTGTGAAGCTCATCGACGAACAGGATCACCTGCCCCGCCGACTCCACCACCGCGTTGACCACGGCCTTGAGACGCTCCTCGAATTCGCCCCGGTACTTCGCTCCCGCGATCAGCGCACCCATATCCAGCGCGACGATACGCTTGTCCTTCAGCGCCTGCGGAACATCGCCCGCGAGGATCCGCTGGGCCAACCCCTCGACGATCGCCGTCTTGCCCACGCCCGCTTCGCCGATGAGTACCGGATTGTTCTTGGTTCGCCGGGCGAGTACCTGCATGCACCGCCGGATTTCCTCGTCGCGGCCGATGACCGGATCGAGCTTCCCCTGGCGGGCCAGCTCGACGAGATCCTGCCCATAACGCTTGAGCGGTTCGTAGGTGTCCTCCGGGTTCTGCGACGTCACCGCCGCGCTGCCGCGAACCTCCTTCAACGCCGCCAGAACGTCCTCCTTGCGGACGGCGTTGACGTTCAGAATCTCCTTCGCCTCGCTGGGAACCTCCGTCAGGGCCAGGAGCAGGTGCTCGGTCGAGATGTACTGGTCCTTCATTTGCCGCGCCAGCTCGTCCGCCTTGTTGAGCACCTCCGAAAACGCGCGTGCCGCAACCAGCGAACCGCCGCTCTGCTTCGGCAGCCGGCCCAGCTCCGCATCCACCATCGCGCGAATCTGCGCCAGCGGCGCGCCGGCCTTCTCCAACAGCGGCGCGATGATTCCGCCTTCGCCGGCGGTCTGTTCCGACAACAACGCGTCCAGCACGTGTAGCGGCGTCACTTCCGGGTTGCCGAGCGATTGCGCACGCTGTTGCGCGGCCTGAATCGCCTCGGCGGCTTTTATCGTGAATCGATCAGCTTGCATCGGTCGATACCCTCGTGCGTCTCGGTTCGTATTCGTTTCCGCCCGGAACAACAGCAAGCAGTGTGCCA
>JALSRY010000272.1 GCA_026984555.1 Phycisphaerae bacterium | reverse complement strand
TAGTGAACCGCCACGCGGCAACCCCCCTGCGCCAGCCGCACCGCGATCGCCCGGCCGATCCGCCGCGACGCCCCCGTGACCAGCGCCACCCGTCCCTCAAGTTCCATCGGCGTAGCTCCGCAGCGGGGGATACTCGATCCATTCCAACGTCAGCCCGCAAGCGGGCGCGGTGGGGCCGGCGTCCCGGCGATCGCGCGAAGCGAGAATGCGCTCGATGCGCTCGACCGGCCAATGCCCGCGCCCGATCTCCACCAGCGTCCCGACCATGTTCCGTACCTGGTTGTACAAGAAACCGTCACCAACCACGTCGATTACGATCGTATCGAACCGCCGGCACACGTGAACGGCAAACACCGTGCGGACCGTCGACCAGCGCGGACTCCCCGCGCTCGCCAACCCCGCGAAATCGTGTCGGCCCACGAGCACATTGGCCGCCGCCTGCATCCGCCCCGCGTCCAACGGCACCCAGATGTGCCACGCATACCCCGCTCGCCCCCCTTCCACCGGCCGCCGCCGGTCGTTGTGAATCCGGTAGCGGTACAGCTTGCGGCGGGCATCACGCGTCGCATGAAAACCCAACGGCACGTCGGCCACGTGAACCAGGCCGATATCCGCCGGCAACCGCTGGCCGATCGCCCGGCGGAGATTCTCGGCGGGAATGGGACACGTCGTGTGAATGTGAGCCGTCTGGCCCCGCGCGTGCACGCCGGCATCCGTTCGGCTGGCACCCACGACCTGAAGCGGGTGCCGCAGTACGCGGCGGGCGACCGTCTCGACTTCTTCCTGGACGGTGCGAACGCCCTGCTGACGCTGCCAGCCGTGGAAAGCCGAGCCGTCGTAGGCAATGGTGAGCTTGAGGTTCCGTTCCATCGCCGCTGAGCCTACACCAGCGCGACCGGCGTTGCACGCCGCGGATCGAATCCACCCCCCGTGGCGTCACCCGCCGTGTGGTCGTCGCGGATCAGGCGTCGTCGGGACTCTCGGGCTTGTCGGCGTCGGATTCCTCCGAATCCGCACCGACGGGCGGCACGGGGCCGCCCTGCGGCTCGGGCAGCTCCGCGACGACCGTAGCATCGCCCATGTACTCGTAAAACTCGCGATACTGCTCGCGGAAATATCCGCCGGCGCGAGCCTTGACCGCGTTGATGATCGCGCCGATCGTGCGGGCGTGGATCGCGTCGAGCTGTTCTTTCGTGCGTTTGAGCGCGCCGCGGGTGTTCTCGTCCGCCCGCGCCACGAGGACGACGCCATCCACCTGCATCGCGAGCACGGTCGCATCGCTGATGAGCAGCGTGGGCGGACCATCGAGCAGGACGCGATCGTATTGCTTGACCGCCTCGGCCAGCAGCGCCCGCATCCGGTCGGAACCAAGCAGCTCCGCGGGAGTGGGCGGCATCGGTCCGCTGCACAAGACATCGAGCGTGGGCACCTCGGTACGTGTGACCAGGTCTTCGAGCTGCCCCCGCCCCACGAGAATGTGGCTGAGCCCCTTGTCGCCGGTCTGCGCGAACAGGTCGTGGATCGCCGGCCTGCGAAAATTGCAGTCGATCAGCAACACACGCTGCTGGTCGTGCGCGAGCGTATAGGCGAGGTTCACCGCGACCGCGGTCTTCCCGTCACCAGGCCCCGGGCTCGTAATCAGCAGACACCGTTGAGACTCGGCCGGCCCCGAGAACTGGAGGTTGGTACGCACCCGCCGAAACGCCTCCGCGATCAGCGAATGCGGCGCCCGGCGCACGGCATCCTCGATCGTCTCGACCTCCTCGGCCTCCTCGTCGTCGAGCAGCGGCACGCAACCGAGCACCGACAAACGCCCGTGACGGGCCACATCGACCGGCGTGCGAATCACCTGGTCGGTCAGCTCGCGCAGGAACGCCACCCCGATCGCGGCCAGCAACGCCAGAACGAACCCCGCCGAGAGGTAAACCTTGTACACGGGGCGCGACGGTTCGACCGCCAGAATGGGCCACTGGCGCACGTGCAGCCGCTGGCGCGTCTTGTCGCTCACGACGTGCCTGGCCTCGGTAAGACGCGTCTGCACCTCGGAAATCTGCTGCGCCAGCATGTCCTTGTCTTCCTGCATCTGCTGGAAGGTGAGCATGGCGCGGTCCAGATCCTGCTCCTCGGCCTGAACCTGCTGGTACTGGTCCATGAGCCGGGCCTGCACGTTGCGCGTCTGGGCGAGCTGCTGCTGGAGCGACTCGAGCCGGCGTTTGCGGATCCGATCGATCAGCTCCTCACGCTTGGCGTTTTCCTTGGCGTAATACCCGTCGCGCTGCTTGCGCAGCATGACCACCGCGCGGTGGTTCGGCCCGAAAAGCTTCATCTGGGCCTGGATCTGTACGTCGAGGTTTTCCGCCTGTGACCGCCAGAAGCGCAGGATCGGATCGGACTCGATGATCAGCTCGTCCTCCGCGGTCAGCGGCAGCCGCGAGGGGTCCACGTTCGTCAGCGTATCGAGCTGCGCCTGGAGCGAAGCCACCGCCGCGTCGATCTCGCTGATCTGGTTGCGGAGATAGACGACGTGTTCGCGGGCCTCGTTGCGGCGCATTTCCGCCATCGGCAGGTTGCGTTGCTCACGCAGGTTGCGCAACTGGCTGCGTTTGGTTTCGAGCTGCTCTTCCAGTGAAGCGAGCGTGGCCTCCAGGCTGGCCACCCGGTCGTGCATTTCCTGGACCGACGAATCGGTGAACATCGTCGTGTATTGCTCGACGATCCACCGCACGATCTCCTGGGCCTCGACCTTCTCGCGACACGACAAGGCCACCCGGATCATCTGCGTCTCGCGAATCGGCGCGATGGACACGTCGTCCTGGAGCCCCTGGGCCGCCTCGCCCGCGTTGCTGTCGTACCAGCGGTAGTACGCCGTCTTCTTGAACTCGGGCAACGCGACGATCTTCGCCATCAGCGCCTGGCTCCGCAGCTTCTGCACCTCGGTCTGGAGCAACCGCTCCATGTAGTCCTTGTTGACCTCGCGATCCTCGGGCATCAGCGCGTCGCCGGCCTTGGGCGGTTCGAGCTCGAGCAACGCCTCGCTCGTATACGCCGGCGCGAAAATCCCGATCAGGATCGTGGCGGCCACGACCAGTATGTAGAACACGATCGTCAAGACGATGATCATCACCTTGCGCTGCCGGAGCACCCGCATGACGTCGTGAAACGTCCAGCCTTCCCCGCCCGTGACAGACGTGCCGCCAATGGGAGAACCGATCGCCAGAGCCTGCGGAACCGGCAGTTGTTCGGAGGGTGTAATACCACTCATGCTTATCCTCGTATCGGCAACAACCAATCCCCGCGCCTTGTGC
>JALSRY010000271.1 GCA_026984555.1 Phycisphaerae bacterium | reverse complement strand
TATCGGAAAACCAATTAGGGAATGACGGTAGATCGTCGATTTTTCATGATTTCGCCTTGACCGGGAGCGTTTTCCGGGTCATGCTATAGGTGTATTGGGGAGCCCGGTGGTTTGTGGCGCGCGCGCCCAATACCCCGCATGGCCCGGATTCACGGGTACATGCCCAACCGAGGCGGGAATCCCATCCCGCCGCCGCATGTCGAAACCCCTGAACGAATCTTATCGAGACGGCCCGCTCGGCTTGCCCCGCGCGCCGCCAGTGGTGCGTAACCAGGCGCGCATGTTTCGGGTCGGCGTTCGGTCGTCCCGCGTGTGTGAGAGCACCGCCCGGTCACCCGGCCAGCCAGCCGCCCACGCGAACAGGCGCAGGAACAACACCCGGCGATGCTTCGTCGCGGGCAGCCCCACCGGGACACACTTCCGCCCCGAGCCCGTGGGGCGCATGCGCCGGATGGAATCCGAGCGTCGCAGCATAGATGCGCACACCAGAATACAGATACATACGCATACTGGCACATTTCGTGCTGTTTTTTCAGGGGTTTTTCGCGCGCTACGCTTGTAGCGTCTTGACAATCTCCATAGGCAGGTGTAGGTTGTCGTCATACGATGAAGCCGGATGTTGGAGCCGGAGAAACGCGTGAGTCGTGTAGCGCCCGTTCTCCGTCGTGCCGGCGGTGCCGGTCGGGGTTCCGGCCGACCCCGGGGGGTTCCCGACAAATCCACACCAGACGTTTTCCCACGCGTGGTCTTTCGCCAGGTTGATCGTCGCGCGCACCGCACCCACTCACCGAGCGGGACCGACCCGATCACCTCACCGGGAACCGGCTTATCGACCAACCCCCGGCCTCGGCACGCGGGGACTCCGCACGGGCCAGTTGAACGCATACCGAGAATCGCCGAACCCGGAGGTTCGGCGCGTGCAGAAACCGCCTGACGCCGACACACGACGCCGGGCCGCAGACACGAATGGGGACAACAAGATGAGACACAGCAGGCTGATTCTCACCAGTGTGATCGCGTGGCTCGGCGTGTGCCTGGGCGGGTGTCCGTTCACGCCGCCGCAACCCACGCCCACGCCTCCCGCGACCACCACGCTCAACTGCCAGGATTGCCACGGCGACATCGTGGCGAAATGGTCCACGAGCCCGCACGGCGTTACCCAGGCCCATGTTGCCGAGGAACTCGCCGGTGAGCGCGCCGGCCAGACCCCGGACGAGGTCATCCACGGCGACGACGCGGAAAACTGCATCGCGTGTCACGGGCCGACCGCCGTGCTGGCCAATGGCGGGATGACCGAACCCCAGGCGC
The DNA here is from genome assembly GCA_026984555.1 of Phycisphaerae bacterium. Lineage (GTDB taxonomy): Bacteria > Planctomycetota > Phycisphaerae > UBA1845 > Fen-1342 > JALSRY01. The sequence goes on along the minus strand of JALSRY010000271.1, from coordinate 1,999 downwards.
TCGACTACTTTTTCACCACCGCCGGTGGGAAGTTCGCAGCCACGACCGCTCCGAAGAACGATGCCGAGTGGCCCAGCATCGCCTGCACGACCTGCCACGATGTCCCGACCGACCATCCGGACACCAACCCGACCCTGGCGTTGTTCGACTCGGCATCCTCCGCGTACACGACCGTTGGCGGTGCGAGCCGGCTTTGCGGCCAGTGCCACGGCAGCTTGCGTTTTGCCGACACCGACCACCTCAGCTACGACGCCTGGAGCTCGAGCAAGCACGCCGACACGCAAGCGGACGTTGCCGAGGAGCTGGGCGCCGAGCGACCCGGCGAAACGCCCGACGAGGTCATCTCGGGCGATGATCCCGAGAACTGCATCGCCTGCCACGGGCCGACCGCCGTGCTGGCCAACGGCGGAATGACGGAAACGCAGGCACTCGCCTACTTCTTCACGACATCGAGCGGGGCGTTCGGCGCCGCAACCGCGCCCGCTCACGAAGCCGAATGGCCCCACGTCGCGTGTACCGCGTGTCACGATCCGATGGCTCCCCAAACTCCCGCGTATTTCAACTCCGCCACCAAGAGCTACGAAACCGTGGCCGAAAGCTCCGAGCTCTGCGGGATGTGCCATGGAAACCTGCGTTTTGCCGGCACGGACCACCTCAGCTACAACGTCGAAACCGGCACCGGCGGGATGGGCGTGGACGATCAGCTCACGATGCCCGGCGTGACCTGCGTCGACTGCCACATGTTCGTCAGCGACATCGACGGCAGCAACTCCGCGATGCTCCACGGCCATACCTTCGCCGTCAACGTGGACGAGGCGGGCGGCCCCGTGTCCGCCTGCACCCAGTGCCACGAGTCGATCGACGCCGACAAGGCCGAGCTGATCATCGGTTCCTGGCAGGCAAGTTACAGCCGGCTCGATGCCGTGGCGGCCGCCAACGTCGAAGCGGCGGCCACGGCCATGGAAGGCGTCACCGACGCCGCCCTCAAGGCGAAACTCGACGAGGCCCAGTTCAATCTCTTCTTCGCCGAGTCGGACGAGAGCGGCGGCGTGCACAACCACAAGTACACGACGGCCCTGCTGGAAGACGCCAACCAGAAAGCGCTGGAAATCCTCGCGGCATTGGGACAATAGCGGGAACACGCACGCACCTGCCGCGCAGAGTTTCGCCGATAGCACCCGGGAGATGCGCTCGTGTCTCCCCGGTGCGATTCGGCGTGGCGGTGATCGCGCGCGGGGCGCCCCTCTCGGTGTGCCGCGCCGCGTGTATCGGACACGATGGGCCGGTATGCAAACGACTCAGGCGTTTGAATATGCGGGCAGCACGACCCGCAGGGTGCTCCCGCGCCCCGTCTCGCTCACGAGTTCGATCCGTCCCCCGTTGGCCTCGACGGCCCAGCGCGCGATCGCGAGGCCCAACCCCGCGCCGCCATGATCGCCCGGCGTGCCATCCACAGCCGTCCGGGCGCGGGCTTTGTCAAGCCGGTAGAAACGCTCGAAGACACGCTCGTGCTCCTCGGGCGGAATCCCGGGACCGGTGTCGATCACCTCGACCGCCATCTCGCCGGACGGATGCGCCCCGACCCGCACCCGGACTTGGCCTCCGGGCGGCGTGTACTTGATCGCGTTGTCGAGCAGGTTGATCAGCGCCTGGCGCAGGGTCGTGCGATCCGCGAATACCTCGACCGACGCCGGTAGATCGACCGTCAGCCGTTGCGATTTTTCCTCGGCCAGTGGATGCAAGTGCTCCACGACGTCGCGTACCAGCCCCGCCACATCCAACGGCTCGCGTTGCAACCGCACCCGCCCTGCATCGGCCCGCGTGAGCACCAGCAGGCTGTCCACCAGCCGCGTCAGCCGATCGACCTCCTCGAGCATGCTGCCGATCGCCTCGCGGTAGCCCGCCGCGTCGTGATGATCACGCAACGCGATCTCGCCGACGCTCCGCAGGGCGGTCAGCGGCGTGCGCAGCTCGTGCGAAGCGTCGCCCGTGAAACGCC
>JALSRY010000270.1 GCA_026984555.1 Phycisphaerae bacterium | reverse complement strand
GCCGGCCATGCTGACGATCGCCTGCAAGAAGGGATTGCTCTGCCCCTGCTGCGCCGCCATCATCCCGATCATCGGGACCATCGACAGAACCTTGCTCAGGCCGTCGCCGAGGCTGGTCATGTCGGTGAACGAAATGGCCGTAACCGCCCCCTTGGGCGGCACGCCTTCCTTGATGAAACGTTCGCTCTTGGCGATGTTGGGCTTCTCGCCGGCGGCGACATCGAGCGCGGTCTTGATGATCGCGGGGCTCGATCCGAGGAAGGCCCAGCCGTCCTTGACGCCGAGCGTGGGTTTGTTGACGCCGAACATGACCAGCGACGGCATCGAAACGGCCTTGAAGCCGTCAACACCCTCGATCTCCGCGGGGGTGATCGTACCGTTCTGCTGGGCGAGCATGGGCTCGATGAGCCCCAAGAGCTGGTCGATGCGAGCCTGAGCGGTTTTCTCGTCGCGCACACTCAGCATGACGACGAACTCGGACGGACTATAGGGCGTGGCACCGGCGACCGAGAACATGGAAACGCCGCCGCCGATCCACTTGATGTAGTCGTTTTCGATGTCGATGCCCGGGCCGTTTTCCTTGTCCTTGAGCGCCTCGATCTTGTCAAGTACATCCTGCCCGTGGGGAACGTCGTCCCCGATGATCTTGATGACCGCCTTGTACAGCGCGTGCAAATCGACGCCGGAGGTCGCCATGAAATCCTGGGCGTTGGCCGGGATGTACTTGAGTGGTTCGGTCAGTGGCTTGTTGTTGAACAGCACAGGGTACAGGGGGTACGACTTGGCATTGTCGCGCAGCCGCAGGATCGAGTCCTCCTCGGTCCGCATGCCGTCGGTACGCATGACAGTGGCGGCGTAGTCGAACATGTCCACCGCATCGAAGATCTTGCCGGGGAGCTTGGTTCCTTTCACGTAATCGTCATAACCCGGCTCGCCCTCCGCAGGTGCGGCGCCGGCGGACATCTGGATCCCGGTCGCCACGACGCCCCGAATCTGCTTGAAGAGCCGGTCGACATCGACGAAAACCAAGCCGTCGGTAGGAGCGGGAAGCTGCTCGAAGGCCTGCTGGAATCGCTCAGTCGAAGCGAGTGTCTCGCCGGCCTCGCCCCGGAGCAAGGCCAGCGCCTGTTCGGGCATGGTCGAACCGAAGCCGAGCATGAGCACTTCGCCGTGACGAACGAGCGTCAACCCCAGCGGCACGGGCGCGCCGACGATATCGAGCTTGCGGATGAGCGTGTCCCCGTCGTCCTGCTCCGAGAGCTGCATGGCCTTGGGGTCGATGCCGGCGAGTTTCTTCATGATGCCGACCAGGCCCTCGAAATCCCCCTTGAGCTGGTCCTTGGGAGGCATCATCAGGACGACGAACTCGGGCGTGGGGAAGCCGATCTTCATGCCCATCGCGTATTCGCGTTTGGCAAGCTGGCTCCATTCGACGCCGCTGAGCAGATCCTGAATCTCCTGCCATTGCTCGTCGAAACCCTGGAGTTCCTCGCCCGGCGGGAGGTTCTGTTTCTGGATGCCCTTCAGCAGGCGTTTGAGGTCGCGGTCGAAGTGAGCGGCCGCCACGGCGTTCCAGAACCGCTCGAACTGCTTGTCGAGAAATTCCCTGCCGGCGTGGTCGCGAGCGTGTACCGCCAGAAACGCGTCGGCGGGAATCGCCTTGGTAAGCGTAAAGTCGTCAAGGCCCTTCGCCGGCGCTTGGGGCAGGAACGCCACCAGCGCCACCAGCGCAGCCACGATGCCCAGCGTGTCCTTCGCAACAGATCTCATACCCTGGTACTCCTCTTGAACAGATGGACCCGACGTTCGCACCACGAACGCGCGGATTCTAGCCTAACTCGCCCCGGTCGGATAGCCGGCCTGCTACAGGCCGGCGGGTTCCCTTCCCCCACGGGGGGTCGGCCGCCTTTCCCCCCTGATACATTCGACCACCTCTCGCGCAACGGTACCGCACCTCATTTTCGCCGAGGTTTGTGTCGCCGATGCTGCCCGCGCGGCTTCCACCCCACTCCATCGCGGCGTTTGCGGCCGCGTTTGGGGCGCGCATCTGCCGCCGCCACCTTGAGTTGCGGCGATTGTTTCAGTTCCGCGATGTGGTCGCGTAGCGCCGCGGCTTTTTCAAAGTCCAGTTCCTCGGCCGCTTGCAACATCTCCTTTTCCAATTCCGCGATCAGCTCGTCGCGGTCGTACTCGCCCTCGTCGGCCTGTACCGCCTCCCGCACCCGCCGCATCGCCGCCACCTCCGTCATCAGCCCCTGACGGATGGCCTTGCGCACCGTATCCGGGGTGATGCCGTGCTCTTTGTTATACCGGAGTTGAATCTCGCGGCGGCGTTTTGTTTCATCCATGGCCCGTTTCATCGCCCCGGTGATCTTGTCGCCATAGAGCAGCACCGTTGCGTTCACGTTGCGGGCGCAGCGGCCGATCATCTGGATCAGCGAGGTTTCGCTGCGCAGGAATCCCTCCTTGTCGGCGTCGAGAATCGCCACGAGTGAGACTTCGGGCAGGTCGAGCCCCTCGCGAAGCAGGTTCACACCGACGAGCACATCGAACGTGCCCTGGCGCAGGTCACGCAAGATTTCAACCCGTTCGAGCGTGTCGATCTCGCTGTGGAGGTATCGACAGCGCAGGCCCGCTTGCTGGATGTATTGAGCCAGATCTTCCGCAAGCCGCTTGGTCAACGTCGTAACCAGCGCCCGCTCGCCGCGGGCGACAACCGTATTGATCCGCTCGAGCAGGTCGGGAACCTGGCCGCGAGCCGGATGTACCTCGACCACCGGATCGACCAGCCCGGTCGGGCGGATGATCTGCTCGACGACCTCGCCGCCGCACTTCTTGAGCTCATACGGTCCGGGCGTGGCGCTGCAAAAAAGCACGTGGCGCCACATGGCCTCGAACTCCTCGAAACGCATCGGGCGGTTGTCGAGGCAACTCGGCAAACGGAAGCCGTGCTCGACAAGCACTTCCTTTCGTGAGCGGTCGCCGGCGTACATCGCCCCGATCTGCGGAATCGTCACGTGCGATTCGTCCACGATCAGCAGGAAATCCTCGGGGAAGTAATCAACCAGGGTGTACGGCTTGGCCCCCGGCTCGGTGCCGTTGAGGTGGCGCGAGTAGTTCTCGATCCCGCTGCAATAGCCGACTTCGCAGAGCATCTCGATGTCATACTTCGTGCGGGCCAACAGACGCTGGGCCTCGAGCAGCTTGCCTTGGTGGCGGAGCTGCATCACCCGCTCGTCGAGCTCCTTGCGGATGCTGACGACCGCCTGTTCGAGGTTTTCTTCCGGCAGGACGTAGTGCACCGCGGGGTAGATGAACACGCTGTCGCGGTTTTGGAGCACATCGCCGGACAGAGGATGCACCAGCGATAGCCGCTCGACCTCGTCGCCGAAAAACTCGATCCGGATGGCGTACTCCTCGTGTGCGGGATGCAGCTCGACCACGTCGCCGCGCACCCGAAACGTCCCCCGTTTGAGTTCGAGGTCGCTGCGGTCATATTGCAGGCGAATCAGTTTTTTCAGCAAGTCATCGCGGGGCAGCTCCTGGCCCACCTGCACCGACACGACGCTGGCCTTGTACTCGTCCGGCGAGCCAAGCCCGAAGATGCACGACACGCTCGCGACCACGACGGTATCGCGGCGGGATACGACCGAACTGGTGGCGCTGAGCCTGAGGCGATCGAGGTCATCGTTGCGGGCGGCATCTTTCTCGATGTAGATGTCGCGCTGGGGGATGTACGCCTCGGGCTGGTAGTAGTCGTAGTAGCTGACGAAAAACTCGACGGCATTGTTGGGGAGCAGCTCGCGAAACTCCTCGAAAAGCTGGGCGGCCAATGTCTTGTTGTGCGACATCACCAGCGTCGGCAGCCCCAGCCGCGCGATGACATGCGCCATCGTGAATGTTTTTCCGGAACCGGTTACGCCCATCAACGTCTGAAACCGCCGACCTTCGCGGAAACCGCGCACGAGTTTTTCGATCGCCGCCGGCTGGTCGCCTTTGGGTTCGAACGAGCTGACAATCTGGAAATCGGTCATCGTCCTCCACGTCCGGCGCAGCGGGATCGGGATCAGGGCAAAGGCGTAGCGGATTGCGCCGCCGGCGCCGACGCGGGCCGACTGCCTGGCGTGTGCCCGGTGGTGCGCGTACCTGCCGCGGTTTCGTAGAGCCGGTCGAGCCGCGACTTCCAGCGCGGTCCGCCCAGCGCCGGATACCAGATGCGCTCCTGGCGGATGGCCCTTTCGACTTCCGCTGCCCGGCCTTCACGCAGCATCATCGCCAGGTAATTGTAGCGGGCCTCCCAATAATGATCGGGCGCCGACGTGCGCAAGGCGGGATCACGGAGCAACGCCGCCCACGCGTCGCGGGCGGCGGCAACGCGCGCAGGCGTGGCGTCCGTTTCGGCCTCGGCCGTCAACACGAGCGCCCGCAGGCGACGATAGTTGCCATTACGCGGATCACGGGCGGCCAGCTCGGCGGCAATCTCCGACGCCCCCGCCACGTCGCCCGCCAGCAACTTCATTCGCGCCAGCCCGTACCGCACCGCGTCGCGATATTTCGCCCGCCGCGCGTCGGCATCCACCCACGCCAGCAACTGTTCAAACGTGGGGATCGAAGCGACGGCCAGCTTGCGAGCCGCGGCCTCATCGCCGGCCGCTTCGAGTCGATCGACCTCTTGTTGCATTCCGCGCGCCACAACGCCGAGCGTGCCGCCGGCCTGCTCGGGCGATACTGTCCGCAAGAATTCATCCACCACCTGCCCCGCCTGCTCGAACCGTCCCAACCCGCGGCAGGCGTCGATCCTCACCGCGAGTACCCGCCCGAGCAGCGTGCTGTCCGGGAACCGCTTCTTGAACCCGTCGAGCAGATCGAGGGCACGCTGGAACTCTCCCATCTCGGGCCAGGACAGGATTTCCGCCGCATTGACCAGCGCCAGTGCCGCGCGCCGGCGTTGCGCGTCGTCCTCTTTCCCGGCGGCCAGCGTGCGTAGCGTTTGGCGCGCATACGCCCGCAACGCGGCGCTCACCTCCTGGGCCCGGGCTCGCAAGCGCGTCGCCGACAGCTTTCCGCGTTGCTGATCGAGCTCGAGCCGGCGACACAGCAGCGTGCGGAACTGGGCCTCGGCGTAGCGTGGAGAGCCGGCCGGAATGCGCGCGTACGCCCGTGCGGCCGCCCGGTATTCACCGGCGCGTTCGAGGGCGGTGGGCAGCCACCAGGCCGCTTCGTCGCGCTTGGGGTGCTCGGGAAAACTGCGAAGCAGCACGCGCAACACGTCGGCCAGCCGCCGGTAGTCCTCCGGTCGACCGGAGTCGCGTGCGATTCGCGCGCACAGCTCGTAGGCGTAGGTAATCGCCTCGACGGCGCGGGGGTGCGTCTTGTAGGTACGGGCTAGTTGCAAGAAAACGTCAGCCGCCTTTGCGTTCTCGCGGCAATGGTAGTGACAGACACCCAGGTCGAAGAGAATCTCGCCCGCCAGCCGCGTGTCCACGTTCTTGCGCCGGGCGGCTTCCTCCAGGAGGGTCAGGGCGTGACGATACTTTTTCTGCTGCGAGTATTGCCGGGCGGCGAAGAGCAGCTCGGTCGCGCTGAGCGTTTTCTCATCAGCCTGAAGGTCGATCGTGTCGGCGATATAAAGGCCGACCAGCGCCGGCCACGTACCGCCACGCTGCGACAACATGTTCATCTTGCGCAAGCCGGTCTCGCGCGCCCGGCGGGCCTTGACGAGCAGCGCCGCCGCGGCCGGGCTCGATCGAGCTTTTTCTTGCAGAGCGGCGGCCTGAAGGAGATAGCTGTTGGCATCGAGCAGGTGGGCCAGGTTGATGTAAAACAGCGCGGGCTGGTCGGCCGGCTTGAGCCGGGCGGGGTCTTTGAGCACCAGCGGCGCAAGCGTAGCGCGGGCCCGGTCGTACTGCCCCGCGCGCATCTCGTACCGTGCCTGCTGCACGAGAATCTGCGCCCGCAACGCCCGATCGGTCGCCTTGGAGCGCGCTTCGACGAACTGCCGCCCGGCCTCGTCGTAGCGGGCCTGCTCGCCGAACGTCATCCCCAGTCCGAGCAGGCAGCGTGCGCCGGCGTTGCCGGGCTGCTCCGCGGCAACCAGATCGCGGAAACCGCGTTCCGCCGCCCGCAACGCCTCGGCTTTCCGGGCGGTGTTGTCGATTCTCGCCAGGTAGAGGTTCGCCCACGCGAGATCGTAGCGGATATCGAAATCGAGCCGGGCCAGCGCGTCGTAAATCCCGAGCGAGAGGAACCGGTCCTCGACTTGCGGATCGTCAGCGGCGAGTTGCTCGATGAGCGGGCCGGCCTCGTCGCGCGCGCGCTCGAGGACCTCGCGTGCCTTGCGCAACAACCCGCGCAACCGCCGGTGATTGCCACGCCGGCCGCCCGTGAGCTCGAACGTGTCCAGATCGGGTACGATCCACTGCGAAAGGATCATGCCGGCGTAAGCGACTTCGGCGGTGGCCTTGTTGACGGTGCGAGCGGTGGGATCCACACCCCGTTCGAACTGGGCGGCGTTGATCCAGCCGAGGAAACGCCGGCGTGCATCCTCGAACGCGGCCTGTCGCTTGGCATCGTTGCCGGCGCGGGCGGCGCGGTTGGCGGCAGCGAGCGCCAACAAGCGGAGATGTTCAGGCGTCGCCCGGCCCGCAAACCGCGATTCGAGCGCCGCCACCATCCCCTCGCGGACCATGCGGGCCACATCGCCACCGAGCTTCGCGTCTTCGCGTGTCTCCTGCGCCGCCGCGGACAGCGCCACCAAGGCCGACAGCAGCAACCCGGCCAACGGGCGTCCAGCACAACGTCGGGTCCGTGTGGTTCTCATGGCGTCCGTGGTGTCCCGCCAGCGAGCGATACGGCGAACTGCACGTTGGTAAAACCAGCCCGAACGGAGGCGTCCATCGCGGCAATGACGTGTTTCCACCGCACGCCGGCCTGGGCGGCGATGACCACCGGGTTCTGCGTGTCGGCGCCGGCCTGCCGCCGCTGGTCGAGGTAGAGCGCCAGCGAGTCGAACGAGTTGCCGGCCAGCGGTTCGCCCATCACGTAGATGTTGCAATCGTCCGGACCGGCTTGCTCGAGCGCGATCTTGACGGCGGGCACGATGTTGACGGGCGTACCCTCGCTGGGGCCACTGCGTGGGTCGAGCTGCGTTTGCAGAACGCCCTCGCGCGTCAGTTGAAGCGACGCCCCGAGGATGAAGAAAATCAAGATAACCATGATGACATCCACCATGGGAGCGAGGTTGGGGATGCGTTCGCTGACGGCTTCGGGAAACTCGTAGTTCACGGGCGCTCCTCCGCGTGCGGCTGGGCCACTGGCTTTGCCACCTGGGCCGCGAAGACGACGTGCGAAATCCTCGCCAGCCCACACCCACGCAACACCACCTCGACGTGACCGTAGGCGACCTCGCGATCGGCGCGGATGATACACCGCAGCCCGCCGGCGTCGTCCGCGACCGCCCGCGCCCGCGCCTGGAGATAGGCCGCGACATCCTCCGCGGGAAGTCGGCGCTCGACCAGCGCCCGCCCGTTCCACGCCTGCACCACGTAATCCGCCCCCAGCGGGTCATCCGCCGCGGGCAAAACGTTGATCGTCACCCGCCGACCCATTTCCTCGGGCTCGGGTTCGCGGGCCGACCGGGCCACGGGCAGGTTCACCGGACGATGCTCGGCGTCCACGATGCGACTGGCCAACAGGAAAAAGATGATCAGGCACATCATCACATCTACCATCGGCGCCAGATTGAGCGTCATCGACACGGGTTTGGGAGGATGAAAAGCCATTGTTTCACGCTCCTCGGCGACGTGCGCGGCCCCTCGCCGGCGCGGGAGGTTTACGGTTTCGCCGCCCGGCCGGATCGTGCGGCGGCGGAGGGAATCGGGACCGGGCTCGTCGCGACCGGCGCCGGCGCGGCCGGTTCCCCGCTTGGCGCAGCGGCACCCGGCACGGGACGGAAATATTCGAGCAGGTCGAGCGCCTGTACCGTGGCGCGTACGGTCAGAGAGTGGACGCGATTGCGACAGACCCCGAAAAACCCCAACCCGATGATCGCCAACCCGAGCCCGAGCAGCGTGTTCACCAGCGCCAGCGCGATGCCGGTAGCGAGACCACCGGCGTCGGTCCCGGCCATTCCCCCCCCACGCCCCAGCGCGCTGAACGCGATGATCATCCCGTACACCGTGCCCAGCAGCCCGAGCAGCGGGCCGAGGTTGCCGAATATGTTCATGTATTCGACCTTGCGAAACATCTGGCCGCTGAGCTCGCCGGCCTTCTCGACGGCGGCGTTGTGCATCGCGTCGAACCCGTGGCGAGCGTGTTCGAGCGAGGCCGTCATCACCCGGGCGAAAAACGTCGAGCTCTTGCGCATCCGGGCAAGGCATTCGCGGAAATTACGCCGCTCGATCAGGTGACGAGCCTGCTTGACCTGCCCCGGCGGCGCAACGGTCGCGAGACGCACGACGATGAAATGCTCGACGATCAGCGCCATCGTCGCCAGTGAGCCTGCGAGAATGAACCACGCCGGCCACTGGATTCCCTCGTACACGATCCGCCACATCGACGTCGCGCCGTTTGTTCCACCGGCACCAGCCGCCGGCCCACCACCGCCGGCAGCCGTCTGGGCCACGGCCACCGCTACGCCGCCGATCAGCCATCCCGCGACTGCGAACCCTCGGACAAACTTCATGTGTACATCCTTATGACGAAAACAACGACGGTCCAAGCCGCCCATCGAGCCGGCGCTGATCCGGCCCCTCGGCCCGGCTCACAATCGGCGGGCGTCACTCTTCCGCGGCGACGTCCACCCGGGGGAGGCTACGGCCGACACCGGCTTGAGCCTTGCTCCTCCCCTACCTGCCCAGGTCCGCGCCGGTAATCACGCGGGTCTTGCCGCCGCTCGCGTCGGCGATTCGCTTGAGGCGTCGCGCGCCTTCGGTCAGCCTGGGCATGCCGCTGGTATCCGACAGCAACAACTCGTCGAAGACGAGGCAGTGTATCTGCGCCCGGACCTTGCGGTTGGCCCGGGCGATCTGATCGACGATCTTGTCATCGAACATGCCGTCGGAAAAAAAGAAAATCGCGTCGGGATGCAGTGCAATCGCCCGTTTCATCGCGGCCAGCGGCTCGGTGCGCCCCTGGGGGGCTTTGCGATCGATCCAGGCGAAAAAGCGGCGTTTGTCTTGGGGTGTCGCGGCCACCAGGCGTGGCATGAACGCCTCGGTCTTGAAGTGTTCGACCCGCTCGGTGCCGGTGCTGTAGAAGATGAACACGTCGAACGACTGCTTCGACGTGAGCCTGCCGATCGACCGTTTGAGCTCGCGCTTGAGGTCGTCCACCGCCACGACGATCGAGCCGGAAAAGTCGATGACGTAGGCGAAACGGCTCCCGGTGGCGTGGAGGTTCCAGACGCCCGCGCGACCGATTCCCGAGCCGGTTCCGAAACCCGCCCCCAGCCCGCCGCCGCCACCTTCACCCGCCCCGGCGCCGATCCCCAGCACGCCCGAACGTCCGCTCTCGCCGATCCCGAACCCCCCAGTACCGAGTTCCCCGGGGTTGAGCGATGGTTCGTCGTGGGCCAGGTCGGCGAGGTTGGCCGTCTCCGCCAAGGCGTCGAGATCGAAAGGGTTGTCGGGCGGGGCCGCGGTGTCGAGCTCGTCGAGATGTTCGCCCGGCCAGCGAAGCTGCTGCTCGGGCGGCGGCGTCAACGTGGCGGCGTCACGAAGCGCCACCTCGTACTTCCCCGGCGGGGTGGACCGCGATCGGGCGAAGACGTTCCACGACTGTACCGCCAGGAACACGAAGAGCACCGCGTGGACGAACAGGCTCACCGACAGGGGCACGCCCAAGTGGACCAGCCAGCGGAAGTAGGGGTTGTACACCTCGCGATCCACCAGCGGTTCGGCCGGAGGCGCGGGGCGCGGAGCGGTTTGTCGGGAAGTATTGCGCGTCATGCCACCTCTACGGGGCGCACGGCGGGCGTCTAGGCCTGGGGCATGGGCGGCGCCGCCCCGCCGGCCATCTGGACGTACCGCATGCGCAGCTCGTAGAGCACCTGATCCAGCAGGCGCTTCTCCTCGTCGCTCAGGTTGCCGCGCGTCTTGTCGTCGAGCACCTGGAGCATGTCGATGTAGTGCTTGGTTACCTCGACGTTGGGCGGAATCCGCTCGCCGCCCGGCCCGGTCATGCCGCCCATCGCCATGATCGCCTGCGCGGCGATGATGTTCACCAGCTCGGCGAACGATGCGTCCGGCAGCGCTTCGGGCTGCGCGGTTTCCCGGGCCAGTTCCTCCTTCTCCTTTTGCGCCTGGGCTTTCCAGTCGTCGTCAACGATGATTTTCTTCTCGTCGTCGGCCATGCCACACCTTCTGTTGCCGGGTTCTCATACCCGCGCGCGAGTATCACCACTGTATTCTAGGCGCCGCGGTCAATGCGCGCGCGCCGCCCGCTCGCCTTTTCCCCGATCCGTCGGCGGGGCCTCCTCCTCCGGTGTCCAGAGCCGCGCACGCGGGGAACGCGGCGGCATGAAATGCAGCACGATCAGCCCCACGAGGGCCACGATCGTCATCGCCACCGCCAGAAACTGCGAAATCGTGAACATGTGGATCGTGTCCACGGGGTTGTCCACGCGGATCACCTCGAGCCACCAGCGCATCACCGGCTGGATCAGCAGCAGCGTCAGAATCACCTGCCCGTCGCGCGTACGACGCCAGTACAGTGCATCGAGGAAGAACGCGATGATAAGCGCGGTGATGGTCGAGTACGGCTCGGTCGGGTGGACCGGCAGGGTGCGATAATCGCGTGCCAGGGCGCGAATCTGCGCCGCACTGAGCCCGTACTTGACCATGTTTTCCGCTACCGGCAAGTACTGGATCAGTTCTTTCCCGCCGGCCTGCGTCACCGCCCGCAGCTCGTCCGAAAGGCGTTGCCGCACGGCTGGGTCGGTCGTTTTCTTCAGCTTCCGCGTGAGCTTGCTCATCTGCCGGTACGTATTGGCGACTTTTTCCAGCGTCGCATCCGAAGCGAAAAAACTCTCGCGCGTCAGGGGCATGGTCACGCCGGTGGTCGCGTCCGTGTAGAGCAGCTCCTCGCGAATCCCCGCCCCCGGCAAGTCCTTTTTCCACTGGTGAATGCACGCGTTGGAGCCATACGGGAACCGCACCGCCCACGGCAGGTCGCACGTGCCACCGAAACAGCAGCCGTTGAGAAAGCAGCCGATACGACCAATCGCCAACCCGAGCGCCGCCGAGGGCGCAACGATATCGAGATACCAGCGGATCGAGACCTTTTCCTTGAAATGCAGCCAGGCGAGAACGGTGATCGTTGTGAGAATGAACCCGCCGTAAAACTCGAGCCCGCCCTTGCTCACGTCGATGATCGCCCAGATCACCTGGAGCGTGTTGCCGGCGGTCTTGAAGGTATCCCAGTAGTGCATGACGTACATGATCCGGCAGCCGACGACACCCGCGATGATCGCGATGAACCCCATGTTGAGGATGACATCGGGATTGGCGCCGGACCTCGCCGCCCGCCGCGCGGCCCACCAGATCGAGATGAACAGCCCCAGCATGAGCATCAACCCGTAACCGGGGACATGCCAGTTGATACCAGGAACCGTGAAGATGATGGGTTTCATCGAAGCATCGCCATCCTTGTCGCTGCGCCGCGTGGCCGCGGCTGCGTAATCCTATGGCGTCCTTTCCCGTGGGTCCACCGTCATGTTGTCGATCAGCCGGGTGCGCCCGATGCGTACTGCGAGCGCCACCAGCACCGGGCCGGCGATGCGGGTCACCGGCTCCATCGACGCGGGGTCCACGACGCTGATGTAGTCGATCCGGCAGGGACCGGCGTTCTCGACGATCCCGCGCATCTCCGTGGTGATCGTCTCCGCCGATTCCTCGCCGGTCTGAATCCGCGACCGGGCGTGTTCGAGCGCCCGGTACAGGCACGTCGCCTGCGACCGCTGATCGGGATCGAGGTACGCATTGCGGCTGCTCATCGCCAGCCCGTCCGGTTCGCGCACAGTCGGACAGCCGACGATCTCGACGGGCATGTCGAGGTCGCGTGTCATGCGGCGGATGACGGCGAGTTGCTGGGCGTCTTTTTGTCCGAAGTAGGCGGCGTCGGGCTGGACGATGTTGAACAGCTTGGTCACAACGGTGGCGACGCCGTCGAAATGCCCGGGTCGATGGGGGCCGCAGAGTGTGTCGGTCAGCCGGGCGACGTGTACTGTCGTGACGGCGCCGGGGGGATACATGACCGCGACACTGGGGAAGAAGACGAGATCGACGCCGGCGTTTTCGCACGTGGCCAGGTCGCCCCCCTCGTCGCGCGGGTAGGCGTCGAAGTCTTCCCCGGGGCCGAACTGAGTGGGGTTGACGAAGATGCTGACCACGACGAAATCGCCGGCGCGCCGGGCCGCTTCCATGAGCGATACGTGCGCGGCGTGGAGCGCTCCCATCGTCGGGACGAACCCGATCCGCCGACCCGCCGCGCGCGCCGCCGCCACCGCCTTCCGCGTGCGCTCGATATCGCGTGTCACCAACATGCCGTCACCGCCACTGGACACCCAACTGCATTGCCGCCGCGTCCGCCGTCTGGTCGATCAGTGTCGCGATGGTCATCGGCCCGACGCCTCCGGGCACGGGTGTAATCAGCGAAGCGGGTTCGATGCACGTGTCGAAATCCACATCGCCGATGATGCCCTCGTTGTACCCCGCGTCGATGATGACCGCTCCCAGTTTGATCCATCCGCCCTGAACGAAGCGCGGCTTGCCCACCGCCGCGATGAGTACGTCGGCCTGTCGCACGATGTTGGGCAACGCCCGTGTGCGCGAGTGGCACAACGTGACGGTAGCGTGTCGGTTGATGAGCATCGACGCCATCGGCCGCCCCAGGATGGGGCTGCGGCCGATCACGACCGCATGCACACCGTCGAGCTCGACGTGATACTCATCGAGCAATCGCATGATGCCTCGCGGCGTACACGGAACGAACGCGGGCATACCGAGAATCACGCGGCCCAGCGTGGCCGACGTGACCCCGTCCACATCCTTCTCGATGGGGATGCTCTCGAACACCGCCCGGCGGTCGATCGGCCGGGGCACGGGATGCTGCACGAGGATGCCGTGCACCGCGGGATCGTCTCCGAGTCGGCGGACCTCCGCAACGAGCGTCTCGGTGGAGATTTCCGCGGGCAACTCGATCAGCAGGGAACGCATCCCAACCTCGTCGCAACGCCGGCGTTTCATGCGGACATAGGCCGCCGAAGCCGGATCGTTACCGACCAGCACGGTGGCGAGTGTCGGCGTCTGGCCGGTTTGTTCGCGAATACGCTCGATCTTGGCGCGGGCCTGCTCACGCAGCCGCCGGGCCGGACCGCGCCCGTCCATCAGCTTGGTCTTGTGGATCGCGTCCATCACGAAGAGCATACTTGGCGGCGGCGAACACGTCGAGACAGTCGCCCCGGCGAGCACGGGACACGCCGCGCACCGGCGCCACGGGGTTTCCGTCGCCGCGTCCTCCTGACCGCGCACCGCGCGCGGCGAGGCGAGGTGTGCTACACTCTCCGCTCGGTGGCCCATGCGGGCCGGTAGGACAAACACCGCCAGAATACGTGAGATGGCACCCGAATCCCGCAAAACCCGACCCGTGGCCTGGGACCGCGAAGCGCTGCGTGCCCCGCACGCGCGAGCCGACAAGGCTGCCCGCGTCGAGGCCATGTTCGATGCAATCGCACCGACCTACGAACGGGTCAACCGCGTTGTGAGTTTCCGCCGCGATGCCGCTTGGCGTCGCGCGACCATCGCGGCCGCGGACGTGCGGCCCGACGACATCGTGCTCGATGTGTGCTGCGGCACGGGGGACATGATGCGTGCGTTCGCCGCCCATGAACCCCCGCCGCGGTTGATTATCGGGGCTGACTTTGCCGCCGGCATGCTGGCCTGCGCGAGCGTCCCTTGCTCCGGCGCCGCGACCGCCCTGCTGCGGGCCGACGCGCTGCGCCTGCCGCTGCGCGACGGCAGCGTGGACATCGTCAGTTGCGCCTTCGGTGTGCGCAATTTCCAGGATCTCGACGCGGGATTGCGCGAAATGCACCGGGTATTGCGGCGCGGTGGGCGGGTCGTCATCCTTGAATTCGCGCTGCCGGAGCACCCCCTGCTGCGGTGGGGATATCGACTCTATTGCGAGCGTGTCCTGCCGCGGATCGCGGCGGTCATCAGCCGCGATCGGACCGGCGCCTACCGCTACCTGCCCAGCTCGATCCGCACCTTCGAACGCCGGGGAGCGATGGTGGCCCGTCTCGAACAGGCGGGATTCGATCGCGTCAGCGCCCGCCCGCTCGACCTCGGCGGCGTGGTGATCTACCGTGGCGAACATTCCTGATTCGCACGACGGCGTCCGTACCGGGCGACGGCTCCGACCCGCCGCGGCCCCATCGCCCGCATCCCGCCGTCAGCGAGTCGCGATAGAATAACCAGCCGAAGCCAGCCGGCGAGCGACCCGGAGGGCCGGCACAATCGCCGGCCTGGCGCGGGTCGGCAACCGATGCATCGCCGACGGTGGCACACCTGGCGACGGCTCTGGCCGGTCGGTGGAATCCCAGCGTTTGCGTTGTGGGTGAGCTGCGTATGCGTCACGCTTTCTCGAATCGCCGGATCGCGGGGTGTCGGGCCGCCGTGTGGCTCGCCGCGCTCGTCACGCCGCTGGCGCCGGCGGAAACGCTGCGTTACGAGCTGACGCCCGATTTCGACGCGGGCGTACTGCGCGTCTCGGTGGAGTGGCACACGGGCTCACGGCAACAGTCGGCGTTGCGTGTGTCCACCCGGGTCGGACAGGTTCGCGACGTTCCCAGACTGTTGCGCAACGTGCGTATCGCGGGCGGTCGCGTGCGTCACGACGGCGCCGTCTGGATCATCACACACCGGCCGGGAGCGACGATCCGCTGCCAATACGTGGTGGACCCGCACCGGCGACGTTTCGCCGCGCTCGACGAAATCCACTACCCCATCACCACGCGAACTTTTTTCCACGGGCTGGGCAACGCGTTCTTGCTCGTACCGGCGTCGGGCGGGGCCACGCCGGAAACATTCGAGGTCGTGCTGCGGTGGAAGCTGCCGGCGGGATTCAAGGCGGCCTGTTCGTGGGGCATCGGCCGGCACGTCGGTGCCCGGCTTCGGGCAACGGATGTCAGTCATTCGG
>JALSRY010000269.1 GCA_026984555.1 Phycisphaerae bacterium | reverse complement strand
GACCGCCGCGGTCCAGATACCGATCTTGAAGTGGTACTTGACCATCCAGCGGTAGAGGTGGGGTCGCGGCAGGGTTGGCGGGTTCGGGGCATTGCGCCGCCGACTGCGCCACGGCGCGTACCAGACATAAAACGCCGAGACGCTGAGAAACACGATCGCCAATCCCATCAGGTCGAACAGTAGCCGCCCGGCGAGCCCCCAGACCTTGCCGTCGTGCAGATCGAAAAACAGCTTGACGAGCGAGACGCGCCGTGGCCCGTCACCGACCCGCGCAGGCGTTACGTCCGCAAAGACGGGAGGCCGGTCCGCCAGCGATGCGCGGTAGACGTGCGAATCCGTCAGCGCCAGCAAGTCGTCGCCGACACGCACGAGCCTGAGCACCGCCCGGTGTTCCCACGGCACAACCTGCTCGTTCTCCAGCGTCACACGCCGCCAGCGACCCGTGCGCAGGTCGCAAACGTACAGTCCGCCGCGGGTCGCCGCGAAGAGCCGATCGCCCGCGGTTCGCTCGTCGAGCACGAGGCTGGCAACCTGACGCTCGATGTAGGATTGGGGAAACCCCTCGCGCATCGGCTCAAACGTGCGCCCGCCGTCATCCGTCCGCCACACACCGAGAATCCCCCCGACATACCCGACCCGTGCATCGCGCCGACTGAACACGGCGCAGCGCAGCGCCCCCCGGCTCCAGTCGCGCACGTGGTATTGTGGCGGAACAAGCCACGCGGGAACCGCGATATTTCGAATGAGGTGGGGGTGATTGATGAGAATCCCTGAACCGCCCATCCAGATGCAGAACAGGATCAGCACGAGGCCGACGTACTTGTGTAACCAGCGTGATGTCCGAAACAAGCGTCGCATGAACAATCGTAGAGCCGGTTCGCGTGGGCTCGACCCACCGCGAGGACGCGGCTTGCCCGGCGCCCCGTGTGTGGCATCGGGGCGAGCACAACGGCCCAAGCCGCGGTGCCCGCCCCGTGTTTTTCCGCCTGGTCCTTGGGTGATGGTAGGCTACGCCGTCGCGACTGACAAACTCGCGTTGAGGTCTGCCAGCGGCTCCTTGTTCGACGTCAGCTTCAGGTCGTACTTGTCCTGGAGGATCTTGAACACGTTGGGCGAGACGAACGCCGGCGGATTCGGGCCGATGCGAATCCCCTTCACATCCAGCGCCAACAGCGTCAGCAGGACCGCGACCGCCTTCTGCTCGAACCACGACAGCACGATCGTCAACGGCAGGTCGTTCACGCCGCAATCAAACGCCTTCGACAACGCCACGGCGACCTGGATGGCGCTATAGGCGTTGTTGCACTGCCCCATGTCCAGCAAGCGCGGGATCGGACCGACCCCGGGCAGCTCGATGGTTCCGAAATCGTGCTTGCGAATGCGGTACTTGCCGCAGCCCAGCGTGAGGACGATGCTGTCGGCGGGGGTGTTGGACGCGAACTCGGAGAAGTAGTTGCGGCCGACCTCGGCGCCGTCGCAGCCGCCGATCAGGAAGAAGTGGCTGAGCTTGCCGCTCTTGACCGCTTCGACGATCGGGCCGGCGAGATCGAGAACGGGCAGGTGGTGGAAACCGACCACGCTCTCGCGAACCGGGGCGTCGGGCAGCGGCTGGCACTTTTTGGCACATTCGATCACCGGGGTGAAGTCGTCGGTGGTCAGCCGCGTACCACCGGGCACGGCCGTCACGCGGGTGGTGAACAGGCGGTCCTTGTAGTCCTCGCGGGGGATCAGGACACAGTTGGTGGTGGCGACGACGGGGCCGGTAAACTTGGCGAACTCGCTTTTTTGCTTTTGCCAGGCGTCGCCGTAGTGCCCGACGAGGTGCTTGTATTTCCGCAACCCGGGGTACATGTGGGCGGGCATCATCTCGCCGTGGGTGTAGACGTTGATGCCGGTGCCTTCGGTCTGCTTGAGGATGTTTTCGAGATCGACCATGTCGTGGCCGGTGACGAGGATGCCCGGGCCGGCCTTGGTACCCTCGAACAGGGTCGTGGGGGAAGGCTTGCCGTAGCGTTTGACATGTCCCTCGTCGAGGATTTCCATCGCGCGCAGGTTCTGCCGCCCGCACTCGAGCACCAACTCGAACAGACTCTCCATGTCGAAGTTGACATTGGTGACGGTGGCGAAGAGCGCCTCTTCGATGAACGCATTGATGCCCTCGTCGGTCATGCCCAGCCGGCGGGCGTGGTGCGCATAAGAAGCCATGCCCTTGATGCCGTACAGCAAGATCTCCTGGAGCGACTGCATATCGGGGTCTTTGCCGCACACACCGATGTCAACGCACGCCGTCCCGTGGGCTGTCTGTTCACATTGATTGCAAAACATCCTTCGAAGCTCCTTTTGATCGCAAAGCGTCCGGCAACGTGCCGACGCGGTCGTCATGTACCCGATACCTTCTCATCGGAATCTCGTGCATCGGGGGCCCAAGCGCCCCGCGCGATTTCCGCCAGTGGTTTCCTGAAACCCCCCGGTCCTTCCCCGCCGCGCCACGCTTCCTCCTCGCAAAGCCGATCGCCCCGATCGAGACCTCCGACACCCGTTCGAGTGGCCGGGAACACGGGCGGCCAGTCGCGGCGTCCCGTGTAACGGTCGCCTCCGTAGAGTATCAATTGTTCAGCGGCACCTCACGCTGGGCGAGCCGCTCCCCGCGCGTACTGATGACGATATCGAACACGGGCGTGTTCGCACCGCTGCGCCGGCGCCCCTCCAGCACCATGTGCAGAATACCCGAGCAACAGGGCACTTCCATCCGCGCCACCGACACTTCGGCCAGGTCGTTTACCCTGAACATCTCGGCGAACTTGTCCACGTAGATGCTCGTGTCGTCGAGCTTGGGACACGCGATCACGACGGCGTGATCACGCAACATCTCGCTGTGAAAACCGCCATAGGCCACCGGCACGCAGTCCGCCGCCACCAGCAGCTTGGCGCCACGCAACACCGGTGCGCCCGGCGGGAGCAGGTGGAGCTGGACCGGCCAGTGCGTCAGGGCCGAAGGCGCGGCGCCAACTTTGTCCGCAAAAGGCGCGATGTTGTTGGGGTCGGCCCCACGCGAAACGAAATGCGCGAAACGCGAGCCGGGGCAACCGCCACCGGACGACGCCGCACCTGGCGCGAAACTCGCCGGCCGACTCGACGGACAACCACCGGCGGGGGAGCCACCGGCGTGCTGCGGCTCGGCGACGGGCTCGCCCGCCAGGTGGCGTTTGACAGCCCGCTCGTCGAACTGGTCGGCCTCGCGCCGCTCGATGCGGATCGCGCCGCGCGGACAATGCCCCAGGCAGGCCCCCAGCCCGTCGCAGAGGTTCTCCGAGACGAGCCGCGCCTTGCCG
>JALSRY010000268.1 GCA_026984555.1 Phycisphaerae bacterium | reverse complement strand
GGCTTTATGGGCGTGTGGCGGCGGCGGGAGTCGGCGAACTCTCACGCGAGGCGGCGAAACGAACACGCGACATCTTGCAGCCCCAGCTCGAACTCGGTGTCACGGCACCGCCCGCGGGGAGCGATGTGGTCTACGTGGACCTGTCGGTGCGGAATCTCGATCACGTGACCATCGAGCTGCGCGGCGTCGATCTGCGCCGGTGGCTCGAACAGCGCAAGGGGCGTTTCGCCGAGTCGGCGCTGCCGACCGACGGCGTGTTGCTCGAGGCTCGCGAGGTCGAAACGCGGGTTCGGTCGCCCCACGACTGGTGGCGAACGTCCCCGCCCGGACACGGCCTGGCGCTGCCGATGCCCGACCGGCCGACGGTGGTGCTGGCGCGGGGGACCGACCGCGAAGGCAAGACGCATACGGCCCGGCGGTTGTTGATGCCCGGTGGGTTGCGGGCGGAGATGCTGATCGGTCCGCGTCGCGCGGTGCTGTGGGTGGTCGATCGAGACAACCCGTTGGACCTCGGTTCCCCTGCCGCGGCGCGCGCGTGGTTCTGGATCGCTGGTGCGTTCGTGCCGCGCCGGATCACGCTTGAGGGGTCGGTGGGCGTGTTCGCGCTACCGCCCGAGGCACGCTTGATGCGTGACAAGCGCTGGGTTTGCCTGGTACAGGTTGGGCCGCGGCTGGCGTTGTGCCGGGGGCGTTTGCCGGTGGCGTCGGGGCAGTCGAAGCCGTCTCCGGCGGTGGTCTTGCTGGCGGGATCGCCGAAGGTACACCCGGGCGGGACAGTGAAGGTATGTGGCGTGTTGTTGTCGGCGGGGGCGCCGCCCGTGCGCTGGGGGGGGCAGCATGTGACGCTGCGTCTGATCGGCGCGGCGTCGCGAGCGTATGCGACGAAAGACGTGGTGGTGTCGCCGGCGGGAACATTCACCGCCGAATTCCCGGTGGGTTCGGCGGCGCTCGGCGATCATCTGCGGGTGTTGGCGTCGTGGGGGGGCCGGCGGCTCGAAGGGGTCGTGAGGCGTCCGGAAGTGATCTGCGAGTCGGATGCTGATCCGCTGGTGGTACGGTGCGTGGTACCGGCGCGCGTGCCGACGGGCAACCGGGCGGTGATGGGTCGGATCGAGGCGTTCGGTTCCTGGGGCCGGTCGCTGGCAGGGGCGAGCGGCCGGGTCGCGTGGAACGCCGTGGGGCTGCCCGCGAACGACAAGGCCGATTACCAGTGGACGGTTCCGGTCTCGGGGCACCTCAAGCTCGACGACGACGGCGGATACGCCTTCGTGCAGCCGCTCGGCGACTTCCACCTCTCCGCGCCTTCGCTGGCGATTCGCACCGATGCGGTCGTGCTCGGCTGGGACCAGCGGCCCCACAGCGCCACGTGCGCTACCATCGCCGGACCCGACCCGGTGTTTCTCCGGCTGTTGATCCAACCTGCGGCCCCGCGCGCCGGCGATCCCGTCACTGTGGGCGTGGAGTGGTTCGACCCGCAAGACCTCGCCGGCGGTGCCATGCCCACCGTGACCGTTGCCCGTGCCGGACAGCCGCCGGCCGAGCTGCCGATGCTACCCGCCGTGTTCGGCTTGCGCAGCGCGCCCTGGCGTCCGGGCGCGCGCGGTCGTTACGAAATCGTCGCCACATTGCCGCTGCGCGGGGCACCGCCACGGGTGGTGCGGCGCGTGCTCGATGTTGGCCCCGTTCCGGGCGGGGAGCCGGACGGCGTGGCGTTGCGCTCGTTGGATGCGCACCTGATCGTCGATCCACCGGCGAAGGGCGCCGGGGTGGTGCTGGGGCTGGACGGTGAGGCGGATACGCCGCTGCTGGCGGTTGCCGAAGACGGCGACCCGCTTGCCGCGGTCGAGATATCCGCGCTCGCGGGACGGCGCCGTGTGCGTATTCCCCTTTCCGGCGACCGCCGGCCCCGGCGTGTGCTGTTGCTGTCGGCGAGGGAGGGGGCGTTGCGCGTGGTCGGGGTGGCGCGTATCGAGCAGGGCGGCGAACGCTCGATCGCGATCCGACTCGCGGCCGGCCAACCCGTTGGGCCGGGGCTGACGCTTCCGGTCCGCGTGGATTTCGGGGGCGGAGCACCGCCTCCCGATGGCACCGTCGTGCTGCTGCGGCTGGCCGACCAAGGCGGCGCTACGACCATGCCGTGGGTGCCCGGAGACCCCGCCGCGCTCGAGCGCCAACTGCCGGGTGGAATCGTCCCGTTCGGCGATCAGGGTGGTAACGCGCCCCCGGCCGGTCGGCGTTGTGCGCCTCGGGCGATCCCGGAGACGTGCCGCCTCAGCCCCGAACAAGCCCGGGCGTGGTTCGGCGGCGTGACGCGCTGGCTCGGCAGTGCACGGTTCGAAAACGGGCAGGCGGCGTTCGAGGTGCCGTTGCCGCAAGAAACGGAACGGCTGACGCTGATCGCCGTCGCCCAGACGCCGGGCGGCGACTTCTTTTCCGCCGAATACCCGCTCGACTTGAGCGCCGGCGTTTCGCTGGCGCTCGACGCGCCACCACGGCTGCTGGTGGGCGATCGGGCGGTGGTAGCGCTGCGTCTGGAAAACGCGGAGGCGGCGCCGGTTCCGGTCGTTGTCGATCTTCAGGGCGGCGCGGAATTGAGTATCGAGAGCGTTCGCGCACTCGATCCGGGCATCTCGTGTCACCGCCAGTCCGACGGAACGATCGACCTGACGCTCGCGGCGCGGAGCCGCGTTACGCTGTTGGTCGATGTCGAGGCGACGCGGGTGGGAACCGGGCGGGTCGTTTGCGACCTGCGCGGCCCAACCGGCATCCGCCGAGCGAGCCGGGATACCCGCGTCACGGACGAACCAGAGCTCCCGGCGACGGCCGACGGCGCGGCGGTGACGGTCCGCCGAACGCTGTGGCTTCTCCGGGCGGTGCCGGCGGATCAGGCCGACGCGAGCGCGTGGCCGAACGCGCAACCGAGCCGACCCGAGCCCGAGCGTATCGCCTTGATCCCGGGCGATCGTATCCTGCCCGGCCAGCGCGTTCTGATCGAGGAGACGATTGTCGCGCGCCGAACGCTGCGGGATGTCGTCTGGCGCCAGTCAACGCCGGCGAATTGCTGCACGCTGCCCGGCGATGCGCGGTCTCCGGCGCTGGCCCGTCTGGGATACTCCACGAGCGGGGAAACCACCGACGCGTTCGCGTTCGGCCGCAAGGTGCTGCGCGGAAAAACCCGCGTGCCGCACGAATACGTGGTGGTCGCGACGCGCCCCGGCGTGTGTCGGCTTCCGCGGCCGGAGGTCACGGCGGGCGGGGAGAACATCGCCGTCAGCGTGGAACCCGCGGACGTGCGGATTCGGGTTGGTCGCTGACATGCTGTGTGGGGAATT
>JALSRY010000267.1 GCA_026984555.1 Phycisphaerae bacterium | reverse complement strand
ACGGGACTCCTGCCCGACTTTTTCGTGGCCGAACCCCCGGCCGACCCGGCTCCCCATCCCGCACCGCCGAACTTCCTCGAAGGCCCGCACGATGGCCACTACTACTACAACGCCGGCCGCGACCCGTGGCGAATCGGACTGGACGGACTACTCGGGGGAAGCTGCCGCTCCGCTACCGCCGCCCTGCGCATGACCCAATGGGCCGCGGGCGAAACCGGCGGCGACCCGCAGTCCATCGCAGCCGGCTACACGCTCGACGGTGCGCCGATCGACGACTACTACACCTCGTTCTTCGCCGCACCGCTGGGTGTTGCGGCGATGCTCGACGCCGGCGCACAGCCTTGGCTCGACAGCATCTACGACGCCGTTCGCGACCGCGAGGAGGGTTACTACGAGGACACGGTAACGCTTCTGTGCCTGATCGCGATGAGCGGCAACTGGTGGGATCCCTGGCCCGCTCCCGCCGGTTCGGGGGATCTCAACGGCGACGGCCGGATCGACGCCGGCGACCTGTGCCAGCTCGCCGAGTGCCTCGGTGGCCCGGACACCGCCACCCCCGCCGCGTGCGACCGCTGCCACCTCGACGCCGATGACGACGCCGACGCCGCCGATGTGGCGATGCTCCAGGAGCTGGCGAACCACTGACGGACGCCCGGCGCGGACGACTCAGAGCCGCGACAGTTCTTCCATCACGGCATCGATCAGCGGTCGCAATGTCGCCTCGGAAAAATCGAACGTGAGCCCGGCCGCCGCGAAAATCTCGGGCAGCGGACGAGCCCCGCCCAGCGCCAAACCGTTGCGGTACAATGCCACGGCCTCGCCGTAATCCTTGCGCGCGTTGCGCCACACCTGGAGCGCGCCGAGCTGCGCGATACCGTACTCCACGTAATAAAACGGCACCTCGAAGAAATGCAGTTTGCGATGCCACGCGTGCCGGTTGTAGTCTTCGATGCCAGTGTAGTCCACATGCGGCGAAAAACGCGCCGTCAGCTCGACCCACTTGTCCTTGCGTTGCTCCGGCGTCGCATCGACGTGCGTATACACCCAGTGCTGGAGCGCATCGACCCGGGCCATGTACGGAAAGAACCCGACGATCCCCTCGAGAAACCGGCGCGTCGCCCGCGGCGTCTCCTCGCCATAGAACACATCCAGATGCGGTAGCGCCAGCAACTCCATGCCCATCGACGCCACTTCGGCAAACTCGATCGGGTAGTGACGATACGAAAGAATCGGCTCCTGGCGGCATGCCCACGTATGGAAGGCGTGACCCGCTTCGTGGAGCAGCGTGCGCACATCCGCCTCGGTCCCCACCGCGTTCATAAAAATAAACGGTTCGCGACGCGCATCATAAGTTTCCTGGTAACCGCCCGGAGCTTTGCCCTTGCGGCTGTCCAGATCGAGCAGACCACGCGCGCGAAGCGTCTCGAAAACCTCAGCCAGCTCGGGATGCACCCGCCGAAAGATCGTGCTGCATCCCTCCGCAAGCTGCTCGACGGTCTGGAACGGTCGCAACGGCGGGCGGTGCTCCGGATCGACCGCCATATCCCACGGCCGCAGCGCATCCAGCCCGAGCTTCTGGCGGCGTTGGCGCGCCAGCTCCTGAACCGCCGGACAGACGACCTTCTCGATCGCGTCGTGAAACGCCAGGCAATCTTCGGGCGTGTAATCGAAGCGCTCCAGCGCCCGGAACGCATACTCGCGAAAGTCGGTACAGTCCGCGTTGCGGGCCATCCGGTCACGCAGGTGAACCATCTTGTCGTACAACTCGTCGATCGCCGGTGCGTCCTGGAGAAAACGATCGGCGGCGAGACGGTAGGTCTGCTCGCGCACGGCGCGGTCCGGTTCTTCGAGGTACGTCGCGATCTGCTCCAGCGTCATCTCGCGTCCCTCGTAGCGAACCATCATGTTGCCCGTGATCTGCTGGTACTGCTGCTTGAGACGGGCGTCTTCCACATCCAGCGGAATGTTCTCCTCGCGAAACAGCTCGATGGCGTTGCGCATCCCGCGCACCAGAACTTCGTAGCGTTTTTCGGGCAACGACAGCCGGTCGGCCGCCTCGATGAACTTGCGCCGCAGCTTGTCGTGCCACGGCTCCCGCTGTGGATAGACGTTCTGCATGAAATCGAGGTATCGCTGCGCCACGGCCGGATCGTCCGTGGCCCGGGTGGTCTCGATCCGCAGCGCGGCGCACTGCTCGTCGAAGACCGCGTCGGTCTCGCTGAAATCGAGCAACCAACGCTCGAAGTCATCGAGCGACGCGAGCGGACGCTCCGCCAACTCGCGGTAGTACGTTTCCGCCGCCGGCCACGTATCGAAAACGGCTTCGGAAGCAACATAGCGACGGGGAAACTCGACGGCGGATTCGGTCGTGTGGGACATCGGGCGACGCTTTCATCTTCGCGGGTCGTATTCGTTCACAAACTGCCAAGACGTGGCATTATGCCCGCCAGCCGAACAACCGGCCACCCGCGGACCGGGCTCCCGGCGACCACGTCGAGACCAAACGCGGTCAGCCACCCGCGGAGAGTACATCCCCATCGGTCGCGGCGGCCCGCGGCAACACCACGCGAAGCACCAGGAATCCCGCAATCGCCGAAACAATCGACGCGCCGAACACGCCCACTCGCGTCGCGACGGCGTAGGTGCCCGCCTGCCCCTCGAACGCCAGCATCCCGATGAACAAGCTCATCGTGAAACCGATGCCGGCCAGGAGTCCGACCGCCAGCATCATGGGCCAGGTGACTCCCTGCGGCAGGCGGGCCAGGCCGGTCTTGACCATCAGCACCGCGCCCCCGAACACGCCCAGCGGCTTGCCGATGCAAAGTCCGCCGGCGATCCCCAGCGTGATGGGGCCCAGCAGCGCCCCGGACGAGACGCCCCGAAAACTCACGCCGGCATTGGCGAAAGCGAACAGCGGCAGGATCACGAAGGCTACCCACGGGTGCAGCATGTGTTCGAGGTGACGCAAGAGCGACCTGCCCTGCTCGTCCTGCACCTTGAGCGGAATGGCCAGCCCCAGCGCCACACCGGCCAGCGTCGCGTGCACACCCGACTTCAGCACGCATACCCACATCACCGCGCCGACGAGGAAATACGCGCCGAGATGACGCACCTTGAGCCGGTTGAGGATCACCAAGACCAACAGTCCGCCCGCTCCCGCCAGCAGCGCCGCCAGCGAAAGGTGGCTCGTGTAGAGCACCGCGATGATCACGATCGCCACCAGGTCATCGACGACCGCCACCGTCGTGAGAAACACCTTCAGTGACAACGGCACGCGGCGGCCGAGCAACGACAACACGCCGAGCGAGAACGCGATATCCGTCGCCGCGGGAATCGCCCAACCCCGA
>JALSRY010000266.1 GCA_026984555.1 Phycisphaerae bacterium | reverse complement strand
TAACACTTGTGGTGTTAAACTAGATAAGTTTTTATCGCGATTCGTGTGGAAAATCGCGTGAACATGGGTTATCCTTTCTGTCGCCACGCCCCTCTGTGGCCTTGCGGGTGTGGCCCATTCGATACGCTCGTTTCCGTTGGGGCGATTCCGCCCTGGAATTCAAGGAAGGCCACGCGTTCACGGAGGAGCGCTGCCGAAATGAAAGCTGCCACGTCGAAGAAGCGTCGTCAGGACCCGATGAAGCCGGTCTGGGAGGAGTACTGCAAGACACGCTCGACCGAGCTGCGGAACCAGCTCGTCGAACACTATCTTCCGTTGGTGGACAAAGTTGCGGAAATCATGTCGCGGCGACTCTGGCCCCGCGTCAGCGCCGACGAGCTCGCGAGCGCCGGGTACGACGGCCTGATTGCCGCCGTCTGTTCGTTCGATCTCGATCGCGGTGTGAAATTCGAGACGTATTGCCGGCAGCGGATCCTCGGTGCGATTCGGGACTGGCAACGCGAGATCGACCCGTTGGGCCGTTCCGGACGCAGTTTCGAGCGGCGGCTCAACGCGATCCAGGAACAAATCCAAGCCGAGCGCGGCGAAAACGCCACCCCCGACGAGCTCGCCCGCGCGATGGACATGCCCCTGCCCAAGTTCCTCAAAATGAAACGGACCGTCACCGCTTCGCACTGCGTGCCGCTCGAAGCGCCGGCGGAACGCCACGGCGAAAGCTGCATCAGCTCGCTCGTGCCCGTCGATCCCGGCCCCAGCCCCGTCGAGCACACCGAACGCGAGTTGATCCGCGAATACCTCACCCGCGGGCTCAAGGAGCAGGATCGGCTCATCGTCACCCTCTATTACTACGAACGCCTCACGATGGCCGAAATCGGAGCAGTCATCGGCGTGAGCGAGTCGCGCGTCTGCCAGCGCCACGCCGAGATCATGCAACAACTCCGCGCCCGTTTCGCCAATGTGGCATTCGACATGGTGGCCTAGATCGGGTCCGGCTGTCGTGTGTGGCTCATCCCCGTGTGATCCCCGCACGTGGTTGGTTCGATCGTTCTGATCGTGCGGGCCGCGGTGCCGGGCCGCACAGCCGGGTCGGGCCGCTCGATCCGCCCATCTGTGTTGCGTCGCCGGTTTCGGTGCCCCTTGTCGGCGTGATCCGCGAGCGCTCAGGGGCTCGCATGGTTCGCGAGCCAGGTATGCAGGGCATCGAACGGGTCGCCGGGAGCCTGGGCGGCGGCCCGGTACACGTCGAGGGCGGCGGACCAGTCCTCGCCCACCGCTTCAAACACCGCCCGAAACACGTCCAGGTCGAGGTTGTAGCGGTAGTGCGCCAGCATCCAGGCGTTGTTCGTCGGCAGGTCGGCGTAACTGGAAAACACGTCGGGATAGTTGAGATCCGGCTGAATGTCGTGTGTGAACCGGTCGCGGGCCGCCTGGTAGATCGCCTCCCGCCCGGCGATGAGCTGCTCGGAGGGCAGCGGCTGGGCGTAGTAATCCCGCAGCGTGCCGTAAAGGTCGAATAGAAATGCGTTTACCGTGTCGAGATCGGCGTAGTACCGCTCGGCCAGCGACGGCCAGCCGGAGTCCGCTCCGTACTTGAATACCAGGAACTCCACCGCCCCGGTGCGCCCGACGAACGTGGCCAGCGACTCATTGAACACCGTGTGGTTGGGCCGCCAGATCGTGTTGTGCAACAGCTCGTGGATCACCGTTTCCACCAACGACAGCTTGCCCCGCTTGAGCATCGTCGATCGGACCGGATCCTCGAACAGTCCGAGCGTGCTGTAGGCGTCGAGTTCGTAGGTGAAGGTGTCGTACCCCTCGTCGATCAGCCGCCGCTCCTCGCGCCGCAAGTAGTCTTCGTCGAAAAACGCCAGGTAGGGCACCTTCCCGAGAAACGGAAACCACCAGCGCTTCGCCTCGAGCCGGTCCCGCCGCGCCGCCGAGAGGTTGAACGCCAACGGGTCGCCTCCCGTGTCGTAATACGTCGTGTACGAATCACCGGCGTTCAGGCCGATCTTTTCGGCGGCGTAGTCGCGGGCCTCGACGATCAGGCGAAGTTTCTCTTCCTGTTCGGCGGTAAGCCGTCCGGACGCGAGGACGTCGTCGATCGGTTCGGTGTGTCCGACGATTCGCAATTGCCCTTGCGCGACGTGCGTGACGTACATCAGACCGTCACATCCCGCCAGGAGCACCCAGACGGCTGCCGCCAGCGCCACACCGCCGGTGCGGAAAAACCGGCTTGCTCGTCGGCGTGCGCCTTCGCGGAACGAGAGCGAGCGGGCTGTCACGCGTGGTTCGCGTCGTGTCATCGAGCGAGACTCCCTGATGCGGCCGCGGGGCGGTTCGGATAGCGATTTCTCGACCGGCCAGCGGCGTTTCCTTCCCGTGACCATACACCGGATTCCGCGTTGGCGGGCGGGTGCTGCGAAGCATAGGGGCGCTTTCGCATCGCGGCTCACCCCACCACGCGCCGGCCTGCAACCCACACCCCGACCGGGCAAGGAGCCTGTTCGATGAGCGCGCGGGTCGGGTCCGCGGTATCCGGGGGGATCGGAAACGCCGCGATGTCGGCCTGCTTGTCGGCTTCGAGCGAGCCGACCGCACCGGCCAACCCGAGGGCCGCGGCCGCGTCGAGCGTCGCCATACGCAGCAGGTCCGTCGGCGACAAAGCCGGATCGATGCGCGCGTGCATGACATGCAGTTCGTCCAGCACCGACAAGCTCTCGTTGCTCGCGAGGCTGTCGGTGCCCACGAGCAGGCGTACGCCCGCGTCGCGAAAACGCCGCAGCGGGTAGCTCGGGTGTCCGAAGAAATGGTGGGACCGCGGGCAGTAGACCAGCGTGTGTCCCGAATCCACCAGCCGGCGGGCGTCGTCGTCGTCGAGGTAGTTGCCGTGCACGATCAGCCCCGGTGTCAATCCGTCGGTGATCCGTGCGAGCCAGACGCCGGGCGGTTGTCCGGGCGGGACGACGCCGCGCTGCCGGCAAAGTGCGCGGATCATCTCGGGCAAGGCGTCCGGGTCTCCGCGGAAGAACGCGATCTCCTCGGGTGTCTCGGCGAGGTGCATCGTCCAGGGCAGGTGGCGTCGGGTGGCGAGCTCGATCGCGCCGCGCAGCGTGTCGGCGGTCACCGTGTACGGTGCGTGCGGCGAAATGCCCACGTGCAACCGCGGCCCGGGTTCGATCGCATCGACGGCGGCCAGCAGCTCGTCCACGTCGCGCGGGGGGTCGTTGGCGAGGCTGAGCACCTCGACGAAGCACACTTTGCGAATGGGCACCTCGCGGAGCGCGATCCATGAGTTGTTGGTGCGGGAGATATCGCCGACGCACGTGACGCCGGCGCGCAGCGACTCCCACGC
>JALSRY010000265.1 GCA_026984555.1 Phycisphaerae bacterium | reverse complement strand
GGCCTATCTCGCCGAGCACACCTGCCCCACCTGCCACGGCGACCGCCTGCGTGGCGAAGCGCTGGCCGTCCGCGTCGGCGATCGCAACATCAGCGCGATCACGCGCATGACCATCGAGCAGGCCGGAGCATGGTTCGAGACGCTGCGTTTTCACGGCGACGCCGCCCAGATCGCCCGCCCCGTGCTCAGCGAAATCACCCGCCGGCTGCGATTCATGAACGAGGTCGGTCTGGGCTACCTCACGCTCGATCGCGGCAGCGCGACGCTCTCCGGCGGGGAGGCCCAGCGCATCCGCCTGGCAACCCAACTCGGCAGCGGCCTGGTCGGCGTCTGCTACGTCCTCGACGAGCCGACCATCGGCCTGCACCAGCGCGACAACCAGCGCCTGCTCGCCTCGATCCGCCGACTCGTCGAGATCGGCAACACCGTCCTCGTCGTCGAACACGACGAGGACGTCATCCGCGCCGCCGATTACCTGATCGACATGGGGCCCGGCGCCGGTCTCCACGGCGGACGGGTCATCGCCGCGGGCACGCCCGAAACAGTCCTCGCCGACCCGAAATCGCTCACCGCCAAGTACCTCCGCGGCCAGTACGAGATCCCCCTGCCCGAACAACGCCGCACGCCCCGCCGATCCAACTTCCTCAAGATCATCGCCGCCGAAGCCAACAACCTGCGCAAGATCGACGTGGCCTTCCCTCTGGGCGTGTTCTGCACCGTCACCGGCGTGAGCGGCAGCGGCAAGAGCTCGCTCGTCACCCAAACACTGCTGCCGGCATTGCGGCGGCGCCTGCTCAAGACACGCGAGACCCCCGGAACACACGAACGCCTCGTCGGCGCGAGCAAGATCGACAAGGTCATCGAAATCGACCAGAGCCCCATCGGCCGAACGCCGCGGAGCAACCCCGCCACCTACACGGGCGTCTTCGACGAAATCCGTAAACTCTATGCCCGCACGCAGGAAGCCCGCATCCGCGGCTACAAAGCCAACCGCTTCAGCTTCAACGCCCGTGGCGGCCGCTGCGAAGCCTGCCAGGGACAAGGCACCCGGCGTATCGAAATGCACTTCCTGCCCGACGTCTTCGTCGAGTGCGCCCAGTGCAAGGGAACCCGCTACAACCGCGAAACGCTCGAGGTCCGCTACCGCGGCAAATCCATCGCCGATGTACTCGATATGCGCGTCGAGGAAGCCCTGCGGTTCTTCGACAGCTTCGCCAGGATCAAGCAGGGACTCCAGGCCCTCGCCGATGTCGGGCTCGGATACGTCCGCCTCGGCCAACCCTCGAACACGCTCTCCGGCGGGGAGGCACAGCGCGTCAAGCTCGCCGCGGAACTCGCCCGCCCCACGAACGGACACACCCTGTACGTGCTCGACGAACCCACCACCGGACTGCATTTCGCCGACATCCAGACGCTCCTGGCCGTGTTGAACCGACTCGTGGACATGGGCAACACCGTGCTCGTCATCGAACACAATCTCGACGTCATCAAAACCGCCGACTGGGTCATCGATCTCGGCCCCGAGGGCGGCGAGGCCGGCGGAACCATCGTCGTCGAAGGAACGCCCGAAACCATCGCGCAATGCCCCGAAAGCCACACCGGCCGCTTCCTGAAACAAAAACTGGCGGCGGCCGGCATCGGCGAAACCACCCTCTGACACCGTCCCTCCGCCGGAAACCGGCAGTCTGCCGCGACGACGCGCCCCCCACCAGCCGGCGGACGACACCCGGCCCGACGCCGACCAGCCGCCGCCGGATGCGCATCCGCACTCCCTCACCGGGACGGAGCCGGCCGGCCCGCTCCCCCACCCCGCGGCTCGACACCCCGCGACACATTCTTTTGAAATCGCCGGCGCCGGCGTATACTCGGTTCATGCGGTCCATCGCGATTCTCAACCAGAAAGGCGGAGTCGGAAAAACCACCACCGCCGTCAACGTCGGCGCCGGCATGGCCCGCACCGGCGTGCGCGTTCTCCTGCTCGATCTCGACCCCCAGTCCCACGCCACCATGCACGTCGGCGTCGATCCCCGCGACGGCCAACCCGGCATCTACGAGGTACTCACCAACGGGATTCCCGCCGCCGACGCGCTCCGCGAAGTCGCCGAAAACCTCAGCGTGATCCCCGCCAGCATCGACCTGGTCGGGGCCGAACTCGAAATCGCCGCACGCCCCGAGCGCGAAACGATCCTGCGCCGTGCGCTCGCCCCCTTGCAGACGCGCTTCGACGTGCTGCTGATCGACTGCCCTCCGTCCCTGGGAACGCTCACGATCAACGCCCTGACCGCCGTCGAGGAAGTGTTGATCCCGCTCCAGCCCCACTTCCTCGCACTGCAGGGACTCGGCCGACTGCTCGAAACCGTGACGCTCGTGCGCGGCGTCCTCAACCCCACGCTGCGCGTCAGCGGCATCGTGCTGTGCCTCTACGAAGCCGGCACCCGCCTGGCCGCCGAAGTCGCCGGCGACGTGCGCGCCTTCATCGAAGGTTCCGACCCCGACGACGCCTGGCACGGCGCGCGCGTGTTCGATCGCGCCATCCGTCGCAACATCAAGCTCGCCGAATGCCCCAGTTTCGGCCAGACCGTGTTCGACTACGCACCCCACTGTCACGGGGCCGAGGATTACGCCGCGCTGGCCCGGGAAATCCTCGCGATGACCACGGACACCCCCGACTCGACCGTCGTGCGGTCGGCAACCGCCGACACGGCCGACCTGCCGGCGCCCCCGGCGCCACCGATCGAAGAGACGATGCCGCAGCAGACGCCTGACGCCCTGGTCCCCTCGCCCGAACCCGGCACGCCCGCCATCGCCCCCATCGACGGAAACCCCTGACGCGTGTCCAAGATGTGGCCCTGGTCTGAATCCTGGAAACGGTGGTACCGGCGGACGTTGCCGACCTACTGGGTCTACATCTTCTGCGGCACGCACTTGCCCGGCCCCAAGATTCCGACCCCCGTCCCCAACGAGGACAAAGTGATCCACTTTGTGATGTATGCCTTGCTGGCGTTCTTGTACTGGCGTTTCGGGGAGACATTTCGCCGACCCGTCGCCGGATGGTTCTTCTGGGTCGGGGCCGCCCTGCTGATCCTTTACGGCGGAATCGACGAATACTTGCAGGGGTTCGTGCGTCGCGGACCGTCGTGGGGAGATTGGATCGCCGACGCCGCGGGCGTGCTGCTCGTGCTGACCGTCTTCGAACTACGGCGCCGACGGCTCATCGCACGCGCCCCCCTGCTCCCCCCGGCGTAAGCCACCTGACGACCCGCCCCGACCGCCCCTACAATCCGCTGCGGATCGAGCCACGTTGTTTCAACACGGGAGCCTCGCCTTGGCAACCGAGCAAACACCAAGTACCGAAAAGCT
>JALSRY010000264.1 GCA_026984555.1 Phycisphaerae bacterium | reverse complement strand
CAGCGGGTGTTGTTCGACCGGCCGGTGACGGCGCGGTTCATCAGGCTCCGGGCGCTGTCGGAGGTTCGTAAGCGGGCGTGGACGACGGTGGCCGAGCTGAACGTGCTCGCGACGCGGCGGATTTCGAGGCCCTGATACGCGCCGGGGGCATCGCGGAGGTTGAGGGAGTCGGCGGGGGAGCGTTGCCTGCGCAAAAAGTCGGGCACGGGCAGGCGTGATGCCTGGCCCGTGCCGCCCGCCAGCTCCCCCACACGTGGGTTCGTGGCCGTGGGGAAGGTTGCGCCGGAAAGTCTGCGTATGGTTCGTTCGGCTCGTGCCCCGCGAGGCACGGCGTCAGCCCGGGCGGCCGGGTGGCGGCGTTTGCCCGGGGTGCAAGGCGCCCGCCGCCGTCAGACCGCGACCAGTTGATCCGCCTCGCTGGCGACCTTTTGGCCGGCGAGCAGATCGACGAAACGATCGAGGGCGTCCTGGAATCGGCGTTGGGCCCAGTCGCGGTCGATATCGACGACGCGGCAGGGCGATTTGTCGAGGATCGGTTCGGCGCCGGGGACGAAGGTCTCGGTTCGCATTTCGAACTCACCGACGCCGGTGAACCGGAAGATCATCAGGACGTAGGCGTTTTCGGCCAGCTCCATTTTGAAGGAGCGGTGGCCGGCTTCTTTCAGCGGCGTGGAGGCCTCGAAGCCGTTATCGCGGAGGAACTCGGCCAGGTCGTCGAAGACGGGGGCGACGGCCTGATCGATCGCATCGCTGAACTTGCGGGCGCATTGTTCCTGGGCCCGGTGCAGTTTTTCGAGAAACGACGATTTCCAGTTGTCCACGGCGCTGCTCCACCTTCGGTGTGGGGGCGTTTCGCCGGGCCGTTACGCCGGCGCGACGAAACGCCGCATGCGAATCTGAGGGAAGTGTACGAAACGTTGCCCCACAGGCAGAAATGCGCAGCGCGAAATCACCGCCGGGAGCGCGAAGCCCGATAGAAATACACTCGACACACGCGGTCCCGGGCGCGTGGCACGCCGGTTCGGCTCCGTTGCCACCGTTTCGCCTGCCGGGCAGCCGGTCTCAGGGAAGGTAGACCAACGCGTTTTCGCTCACGTCGGAGCAACGGCGGTTCGTCACGATCCGGCCGGCCACGTAGTACCATTGGCCGCCCGCGGCTGGAATCTGGCCGAGCGACCACTGATCCGCCCCCGTCCGTTTTCGCGGATCGAGGGGATCGCCGCGGGTGAACCAGCATTCATCGCCGTCGTTGATCCCGTCGAAATCGCTGTCCGTTTCGGTCGGCACCGTACCGCGTTCGGCTTCTTCGGTCGGTCCGAGCCCGTCGTGGTCCCAGTCCTCTTCGGCCACGATGACGTAGTAGCCACCGTCGGGGGCGCCGAAGGCGAACGTGTGCGCGTCGCGCTCGAGCCGTCGCGGCAACGTCGCGGGGTCTCCCGGCTGGTGTTCGATCGGAACCCACGTGGCGCCATCCTCCTCCCAGTGATACGCCGTATACGACGACTCGGCGGCGTCGGGAAACCGCTGGAGCAATTCCTCGTGCATGACGGACAGCTCAAGTGGCTTGAGCGGATGCACCGGATCATAAGGCGGGTTGGCGTCGGCAAGCCGCAGATCGAACCACGTCATCACCTGCGTGTCGGGCGGCAGCGTGTCGAGCGGGGGCAGCGCCTTGGACTGTTCCATCTCGACGGTCATGAGCGATTCCATCGGGTCGCCTCCACCGACGGCCCCGCCGGGCACCCGGATCCACCACGGCAGCCCGTCCACGTTTACGGCCAGCACTCCCCCGCCGTCCGTGCAGACCGGATAGCTGACGCCGTTGTGCTGGTCGTAGAGCCAGTAGTATGCCTCGTCCGTGAGCGGCTCGGAGGCCTCGAAGACCATGCCGTGGGACAGGGTGATCTGCGCTCCGGGCCAGCGAGCCCGGAACGAGAAGCGCTCGCTGAAGGGGGGGCTGTCGAGCAGGTCGCCGGTGTTCCAGACCGCCGTGCCGCTGTTGTCGGTCCATACGGTGGTCGAAGCGACGACGATTCCGTTCGCATTCTTCGCGGTGAAGTAGATGGGCTGGTCGCGGATGCCTTGTCCGATGCACATCGGACCGTTGCCGGAGATCACCAGGCTGGCCCGACACGTCGCCTGGTCCCAGTACACGAAGTAGGCGGGGTAGGTGTCCGTGCACGTGCTCATCACGGTCAGGTTCAATTCGATATCCGTGAACCCGACCCAGGCTACCGGCGGCGGCTGGCCGATGACCGGAAAGCTGTCACGCTGGTTCCAGTTCTCGTTGGTCAGCGGCTCGTCGCTGTAGCGAAACTCGTAGTGCGCACTTTCCGCCTCGGCAGTGTCGAGAAAGGTTGCCGGCGGCGTTTGCCACGAGAGGAGAACGTCGTCCTGGTTGCCGGTGTCCACCACGTCCAATTGCGTCAGTGTCGGGATACAGCGCGTCACCGGCGAAGGTGCCGCCTCTCGCATGCCGTCGGGTTCGACACCGGCCGCCGGTACCGGCAGCGGGGGCGCCGCCCGCGTCTGGAGAGACAAGGCCCCCACCAGCAGCAGTGTTCCTGCCACGGCGCCTGTTGTCAGAACATCATGGGTTCGCATGGCTGGCCTCCTTTCGGAAAGGCGCCGTCGCGCGGATGCTCGCCGAACCATCGCGAAACGCCCCCCTTTCGTGAAATGTCATCGGGCAAATCGGGTGATCCCCGTTGGCCACCCCATCGGCGATGATGCACGGTGTGTGCGTAGTGCGGAATGAATGGAATGTCGCGAATCTTCGCAGCGACCGTACATCTTCAAGTATGGCGCGCTTTCGGACGGATTTCCAACTCGATAGCGAATCTCGCGCACCGGAGACGTGACCGGGGGCCGTCAGCCCCACGTGGCCGCGGGACCGCCGCAGGGCTTGGGCGACTTCGTTTCCCGCGCCGCGGGCGCGGTGCGCGCGGCGAGGTGGACACCCCGCGCTCGAATCGCTAAGCTCCGTTTCTCGACAGTTGTCCCGCTTGCGGTTGGTGGGTACTTCGCGGTCAAACAGATGCCACGCTTCGCTCAAGTTGTCGGCGGTGCCGTCATCGCGGCTTGCTGGTTTTCGCCGGCCGTCGGCGGCGACACGCCCGCATCACGTCCGGCCAGCGCGCCCGCGAGCCAGCCGGCGTCCGCTCCGGCGGATTCACGCCCGGCACCTTCCGGCCGAACATGGACCGCGCCCGACCAACAAATGCTCCGGCTGGACGAGCTCTCCTTCGATCTCGGATTCGAGGGCCGCGCCGATCGGCGCACGTACGACTACCGTTCCGGCTACCGCATTCGCCCGCGCTATCACGGCCGCGAGGAGAGCCACGGCTTCGAGGAAACGCTG
>JALSRY010000263.1 GCA_026984555.1 Phycisphaerae bacterium | reverse complement strand
CTGGAGGCGCTGCCGATCGAGTGTGACGGCTCCCGATGCGCCGGTGTGCGCGAAACTGCCCCAGGGCACCCAGAAGGTGTTCTGCCGCGCGCGGGCCATCAGGTCCGCGTAATGCCCGAGCATCTGCCAATACGGCTCGCTCCAGAGCCTCAGCCCATGACGCTGGGCGATGTTGCCGAGGCTGAACCAGTTGGTGAACCCGGGGCTCCGCGGCCCGCGGGGCGGCACGGTCACGGGGTAGACCGTCAGGTTCCAGCGCAACGCCTGTCGCCAATCGCCGCTCGCCAACGTCAGAACATAGCGACGCGGACCAGGTGTTGCCTCGGAGGCGATGGGAACTTCGACCCGCAACGCCAACACGCCGCCGTCGTCGGCCCGCGCCGACACCTCCGCCGGCTCGAGCACCTCGAACACGCGAAACGGCGCCCGCCGAATCACGTAGGGGTTCGGGCGCTTGTCGTTGGCCTCGGTGCGGCTGACCAGCCCCGTGTTCTGTTCGACGGGTACGTCGATCAGCCGATAGACGCGCGCGCCCGCGACCGGGGCCTGGCCCGCGACCAGCGTCCAGTGCACCACGCTCCCCGGGGGCAACCCGGTGACGAGCGCATCGACCCCCGCGATGGCTCCGCGCGGCGTGTCGCCGGCCAGGGTCATGTGGCCGTTTGCAGGTTCTGAATCTGGATAGAGCACCGTCAACTCGTCGAACAGCGCGGCCTGCTGGGCCGCAGCGGGAGCCACGGCGGAAAGCGCTGCGATGGTCGCCAAGACGAAGGTGGACAACGGGGTGCGCATGGCTCCGATCTCCTGCGGGCTGCGGAGGGGGCGGGAATGCCGCGGTCTCGCCGCACCCGTGGGCGACGCGGCCGCCTCCAGATTCGATTCCCGATGCGCTCATACGACATTGCGACGACAAACGCAAGGCGAGCAGGCGTCGTCAGCGACGCGGGTTGGTATACTGGGCGGCCGACCGACCGGGCGGGTCGGCGCGGCGTGCCGAAAAGGCGACGCCGCTTGCGGAGGGCAGCGAGATGAGCAGTGTGCGCATCGCAAGCATCGTGCTGGTAGCAAGTTGCGCCTTGTCGGCGGCGATGGGGCAGAGCGGCGGCCGGCTTCAGGCCGTACCGTTCACCGATGTACAGATCGAAGATGCATTCTGGAAACCGAAGCTCGATACCATCCGCAAGGCCACGCTGCCGCACTGTTTCGAGCAGTGTGCCCAGACGGGCCGGATCGCCAACTTCGACAAGGCGGCGGGTATCCAGACCGGCGAACACGAAGGGGCGTGCTACAACGATTCGGATGTATACAAGGTGATCGAAGGCGCCGCGTACGCGCTGATGAGCGGACGGGACGCGAAGCTCGAAGCCACCGTGGATGATCTGGTCGACCGGATCGCCGCCGCCCAACGCAAGAACGGCTACCTCAACACGTACTACGAGCTCACGCCCGACGAGACACCGTTCAGCGACCTCCGCGGACACCACGAGTTGTACTGCGCCGGACACCTGCTCGAAGCCGGCATCGCCTACTACCGGGCCACGGGCAAACGCAAGCTCCTCGATGTGGCCCAGCGGTTCGTCGATCATATCGCGACGGTCTTCGGACCCGACAAGCGCCACGACGTGCCCGGACACGAGGAACTCGAGCTGGCACTCATCAAGTTGTACCGCCTCAGCGGCAAACGGAAGTACCTCGACCTGGCCCGGTTCTTCGTCGAGCAACGCGGGCGGGCCGACGGCCGCAAGCTCTACGGCCAGTACTGCCAGGACCACCGGCCGGTGCGCGCACAGACCCAGATCGTCGGCCACGCCGTCCGCGCGATGTACCTGCTCAGCGCCGTGACCGACCTGGCCGCAATCAGCCCCGACGCCGGCTACGAACGCATGCTCGACCGCGTCTGGCGCGACACGGTCTACACGCGGCTGTACATCACCGGCGGGATCGGGCCGTCGAGCCACAACGAAGGGTTCACGGTTCCCTACGACCTGCCCAACGACACCGCGTACTGCGAGACCTGCGCCGCGATCGCGCTGTGCCTGTGGAACGCGCGGATGAACCTGCTCCGGGCCGACGCCCGCTACGTCGATGTGTTCGAACGCGCGCTGTACAACGGGCTGCTCTCGGGCGTCTCGCTCGACGGAACCAGGTTCTTCTATACCAACCCCCTCGGCAGCACCGGCGACCACCATCGCCAGCCGTGGTTCACCTGCGCATGTTGCCCGACGAACATCGTGCGGTTCCTCCCGTCGCTGGGCGGGTACGTCTACGCCCGCGACGACGACGGCGTGTATGTGAACCTCTACATCGGCGGCACCGCACGGATCGAGCTCGCCGACGGGAAGCGCGTCGCAATCCGCCAACAAACCAACTACCCGTGGGACGGCCGCGTGCGGCTGCACGTGCGCCCCCCGACGCCGACCACGTTTACGCTGGCGCTGCGCATCCCCGGCTGGTGTCGCGGCGCCCGCTTGGCGATCAACGACCGCCCGGTCCGCCACCTGCGCCTCGCCCGCGGGTACGTGCGCATTCGCCGGACGTGGCAACCAGGCGACCTCGTCGAACTGAACCTCCCGATGCCGATCCTGCGGATGGAGGCCGACCCGCGGGTCAGGGCCGATCGGGGCCGCGTCGCGCTCCAGCGCGGTCCGATCGTGTTCTGTCTGGAAGCGGCGGACAACCAGGCGGACGTGCGTCGCGTGGTACTGCCCCCGGGGGCGGAGCTGGCGGAGAGATTCGAGCCCCGGTTGCTGGGCGGCGTCATGACGATCCACGCGCGGGGATCGGTCGCGCCGCTCGACGACGGCGGCTGGGACGGACCACTCTACCGCCCCGAACCGCCGGGCACGCCGGCCGATCTGCTCGCAATTCCCTATTTTGCCTGGGATAATCGCGAACCCGGAGCGATGGTGGTCTGGCTGCCCGAGGCCCCCACCGTGCTGAAACCGGGTCCGGTGGCGTGGGTCCGGCCGTCGGCGTCACATTGCTACGCGGGCGACACCCTGGCCGCGTTGTGCGACCGGGTCGAACCTACCGATTCGCGCGGGCACGGCATCCCGCGATTCACCTGGTGGCCGCGCCGCGGAACCACGGAATGGGTGCAATACGATTTCGTTTCGCCCCGGCGGGTGAGCCGGGTCGCGGTGTACTGGTTCGACGACTCGGCGGACGGGGGCGGATGCCGGCCGCCGAAGTCGTGGAAACTGCTCTACCGCGCCGGGGACACGTGGCGTGAGGTGCCCCACGCCGCCGGGCTGGGAGTGAAGCCCAACCAGTACAACGTGACCGCGTTCGATCCGCTGACGGCGAGCGGGCTGCGGATCGAGGCGCGACTGCGTGCCGGGTATTCCGCGGGGATACTCGAA
>JALSRY010000262.1 GCA_026984555.1 Phycisphaerae bacterium | reverse complement strand
CACGAAAACGCCGAAACTCGTCACGCCGGTGATGATACCGTCGAGCTCATCGCCGACGCGCCCGCGCAGCAATTTGAGCAACAGCATGGTCTTGGCCTCCCGTTCAGCCTGCTGGGCGCGACGCTCGGCTTCGCTGGTCGAGCGGGCCAACGCGGCGAGCGTGTCGTCGTCGTACAGTCTCCGGCAGCGACCTTTGCGTTTGCTTCCGCCACCGTCACGGATGCACTCGTCGAGCAACCGATGAACGGAGAGATCGGGATAGCGGCGAATCGGCGAGGTGAAATGGCAGTAATGCTCGCTGGCCAAGGCGTAATGCCCCTCGGGGGCGGGGCTGTAACACGCCTGCGACATACTCCGCAAGGCGAGCATGTTGACCGCGGCTTCCTCGGGCCGGCCATGAACCTGCCTCAGCAGCGCGCGCAACGCGGCACGATCCAGCGGCGAGCCCACCGTCAATCCCATCGCGGCGCAAATCTTGGCGAAACGCTGGAGCGCTTCCGCCTCCGGCGGAGGGTGAATCCGGCGCAGGTGATTCACGCCGCGCTGCGTCAGGTAACGACTGACGGCCTCGTTGGCCTCGACCATGAACATTTCGATCATCTTGTGGGAGAAATCGGTCGAGGCCGGGGCGGCATCGACCACCTCCCCCCGCTCGTCCAGCCGCACTTCGATATCGAGCGAGCTGAGCTCGATCATGCCGGCCTCGCGCCGGCGACGCTGAATCCGCCGGGCCAGCTCCGCGGCGGAGACGAGAAGGTGACAGATCCGTTCGGGGATGTCGTGCGGACGGTTCTCCAGGACGGCCGTCACCTGCTCGTAGGTAAGGCGAGCGTTGGATTGGATCACCGTATTCGCGAACCGCGTACCAACGACCCGGCCGCCGGCGTCATAGGTCAAGAACACGCTGCGCGTCAGGCGGGGCTCACCGGGGCGCAAGCTGCACACGCCCGCCGACAATGCTTCGGGCAGCATCGGCACGACGCGACCGGGAAAGTATACGCTCGTGCCCCGTGCCAGCGCCTCCGCGTCCAGCGGCCCGCCAGGCTCGACGAAATGGGCGACATCGGCGATGTGCACGCCCAGCTCCCAACGGTCGCGCGACCGCTTGCGCAGCGTGATCGCATCATCGAAATCGCGGGCATCGACCGGGTCGATCGTAACGGTCAACCGCCGGCGCAGGTCTTCCCGCCCGGACAAATCCGTTTTCGCGAGGCGCCGGGCGGCAGCCTCTGCTTGCCGCTGGACGCGCTCGTCGAACGCATCGGGCAGGCCGAAGCGGCGAATCACGGACAGGACGCGCGTATCGGTGCGGTCCGGGTCGCCGAGGCATTCCGTGATGCGCCCGGGAACGACCCGGTGGTCATAGACGCTTTCGAGCGGCTCGACGACGACCATCTCGCCGGGCCGCGCTCCACACGCTTCCGCGTCGCGGATCGTAATCGTCGGCGCTGCGCCGCGCCCGAGTGGAATCACGACCCCCTGGCCGCGCCGGCGCTCCAGCACACCGACCCAGCGAACCGCCGCCCGACGGACGATGCGGGTGATGCTCGCGCGCGGCGGGTCGCCCTTGCGACGACTGCGGAGCAGCCGGGCCTCGACCTCATCCCCTTCGAGCGCCCCGCGCGTTCGATTGCGCGGAACATAGATGTCAGGTCGCCCGGAACATTCGATAAAGCCGAACGCCCCCCGCGTCGCGTGGAACACGCCTCGCAGCTCCGGGGCGCTCGCAGGCAAGGCGAGAGTGCGACCGGGCCCGAGCGAGAGGCGCCCGTCGGCGAGCATCTCGCGAACCAGCGCCCGAAACCCGGCATACGCCGTGTCGGGGACGCCGATCTCACGGGCGAGGCGGCGGGCTTTGAGTGGTCGATCGGGGTGCTGCGCGATATACTCGATAATGCTTCGAGACCATGTCATGGAAGATGGGGCGGTGGGTCGACGTGGCATCTGAAAGCTTCGAAAGCGCGAGAAACAGCGTTCGGCCGGGCGACACCGCCCGCCGCCGTTTCGATCATAAGGGTGAATCTTCGGGCCTGCCACTTTCGATTTGCCGCGCGGACCACGCTTCAGCCGCCGGATTCCGGAATCGGCGCCTCTTTCGAGAAATGCGTTCGCCGCGACGAGCCGGGTTTGAGCCGGCCCCACGGGAGTCAGCACATGATGAATAACAGCCTCACGACCGACAAGCAATTCTCCGTGTTCATTCCAAGCAAACCCGGAGAACTCGGCCAGGTGGTGCAACAACTGGCCGGCAACAAAATCAATATCATCGCGATGAGCATGATGGATTCGACCGAGCACCGCGTGCTGCGGCTCGTCGCCGAGGATCCCGAGCGAACCCGCGCGGCGCTCGGCGCACTCGATGTACCCAAGACCGAAACCACCGTGTTGCGCGCCGTGCTGCCCAACCGCCCCGGAGCGCTCGCCGACGTGATCGAACGCCTCGACCAGGAACACATCCAGGTCCACTACGCCTATTGCACGACCGGAGCCCGCAACGGCAAGACGCTCGGCATCTTCAAGGTATCCAACGTCAAAAAGGCCATGCAAGTGCTCGCTGAACGCAAACCCCGGCGGCGTACCACCGCGACCGCGATCCGAACCAACAACCGCAAACGCCGGCGGTAGACATTCGATGTCTCACGACCCGAGCTCAGCATCGCCGCCCCCCGCAGAATCGCTCGGCCACGCGCGTCCCGTATCCGAGACGCTGCTGATGCGCCGGCGGCGCGGGTGGGCAGCCGTGGTGTTCTGCGGCTGCGCCGTGGTGCTCGGAATCGCCGCGTGGCTCACGCCCAACCCCCGCGGCTACGGCACCCACCGCCAGCTCGGCTTCGGCAAATGCGGCATGCTCGTCATGACCGGCCTGCCCTGTCCGACGTGCGGGATGACGACAGCGTTCGCGTACACCGTCCGCGGGAACCTCCTGCGCGCGTTCCTCGCCCAGCCGACTGGGATGGTTCTGGCGTTGGCAACGGTGGCGACCGCTCTCGGTTCGATTTGGGTGTTGATCACCGGCCGCATACCGCCCGTGCGTGTTCCGTACATCACGCCGTATCGCTTGTTCCTGGTGTTGATCGTCCTGCTGCTGGGGGGATGGGCGTTCAAGATCGCTTACGGCCTCGCGACCGGGATCCTGCCCGACCCGGGCTGATGGTCCCGCCGACCCGCGCGATCGCGGCGCACCGTGCCCGCCGGAACCCGCGGTACCTTGACGGCCACCGCAAACCGGCAACTACGGGCGTGCCTTCCCGGCGCGGATAGCGCCCCGCCCCCAATAGCGCACAAGCGATCACGATCCCCCCCCAACACAAAACGAGCGGCCGGAAAGATTCCGACCGCTCGCTCGTTGTTTCCCGTTGAGACCGG
>JALSRY010000261.1 GCA_026984555.1 Phycisphaerae bacterium | reverse complement strand
CGGATATTCGTCTTGTTTTCCGGGTCGGAGGTGTGTTGTGTGCTGGTTCAGTCGGCGACAACGCTCGGCCCGCCGGTGAACAGCCTCATGGCTTGCCAGCGACCGCTCTTCCATCGTCGGCGAAGTGCCATTCCGAGGACGATGATGTACGCGGCGCACATGCCCCACGGACCCAGCACCCCGA
Source organism: Phycisphaerae bacterium (assembly GCA_026984555.1). Taxonomy (GTDB): domain Bacteria; phylum Planctomycetota; class Phycisphaerae; order UBA1845; family Fen-1342; genus JALSRY01. The sequence goes on along the minus strand of JALSRY010000261.1, from coordinate 3,184 downwards.
GCTCGGGAAACATCCGGCTGGCGAGCACGCCGCCGCCGACGAAGATACCCCAGCAGCAGGCGAAGACGACGACTGCGGGCCAGCGAGTGTCGCCGGCGCCGCGCAAAGCGTTCATGTAGGTGATGCTCATGGCGTCGAAGACCTGAAACACCGCGGCCCCGATGAGTACGAGCCGACCGGCCTGGATGACCTGCGGGTCGGCGCTGAACAGCCGGATCAGCGGTTCGCCGGCGAGAACGAACAGCACGCCGACGGCCCCCATGAACAGCCCCGTAATACGCATCGCAACGCGGCTTTGGAGTTCGGCCCGGTCCGGTCGCCTCTCGCCGATCGCGAAACCGACTTGTGAGCACAACGCGGTGCCGATTCCGATCGCGGGCATGAACGACAGGTGCATGAACTGGAGACCGATATTGCTGGCGGCCACGGCGTTCACGCCCAGGGGCGGCATGATGACGGCGAGAAACACCAACCACGAACCGATGTCCATGAGCCACTGCAGCGACGTCGGGCCGCCCACACGGAGCATGCCCCTCAAGCGATGTCCAGACCAGGATGGCAGCCGCCGCGTGTTGTAACGCTCGTGGAACTCCGGCAGGAGCATGGCCCCAGCGAGAATCACGGCCCGCACGGCCCAGCCGATGACCGTCGCGACGGCGGCGCCGGCAATACCCATGTCGGGAAAACCGAGTTTGCCGAAAATCAACACATAATTGCCACCCGCGTTGACGACCAGCGAAGCCACGACGGCGACAAGCGCGACACGCGGACGCTGGATTCCCATGAAGAACGAGTTGAAGCCCATGCTCAACACCGCGAACGGAACCGACCACAGCGCGATGCGCGTGTACGCGATCTCCATCTGGGCCATGTCGGGATCGTGGTGCGCGAAACGCGCGATCCAGCCGTACCATGCGGGGGTGCTGAGCACCAGCGGGCTGATGGCCAGCGCGCTGAGCCAGGCGATGTGCACGGTTTGCCAGGCGTAGATACCGCATTCCCGGGGGGTTCCCCGGCCGTCGGCCTGGGACACGAACGTCTGAACCGCGTTGGCGATACCCATTCCCAGACATGCCGCGGTGAAAACGAGCATCGTTGCGGGCGAAATCGCTGCTTGGGCCGTCGTGCCCAGGTAACTGACCATCCAGAAGTCGATAAAGCCCATCAGCATCCGCGAGACCATCATCGCGATGATGGGCAGGGCCAGGACCAGCAAGCGCAGCGTCAGCTCACGCGTGTCCGCGCTGGTATCGGGGGTGAGCTTGGCCGGTACATGCACGATCGAATTCCTGTGGCCCGCAAGCGGTTGGTCGAGGCTCGGTCCGCACCGGGCGGAATGTTGCCCGCCGGGCGTGTGGGCGATTGTACACGGTTGGGCAGCGCGGTCATCGCGATCGGCCGCTGACGCCCAACGGACTTGATGAACGAAGAGACGCGCGGCCGTGGCAGCCGAACGCGGCGAACAGCGTGGGGAAGCGATGAATCGACAACGGGCGTGACGCGGGTGCTTGCCTCGCCGTCGCAAGTGAATCAAACTGGCAGGCGGGATTTACGGGAGTCAGGTGTGAAACGGACAGAAGAATTGCGCGGGTGGTTGATTGCGGTGACATGGGCCCTGGTGGCGGTCTCGGGTGGCATCGCGCAGGAGACGCTTTCGCAAGACGCGGGGCGCCGGCCGGCGAGTCACACTGCCAGTGTCGCCCCGGTCGCGGTGGTGGGTTTCGGCGGCGACACGCTGGCCGAACGCGATCGGTGGTTGCCGCTGGCGGTGCAGGAGACGTTGGCGTGGCGATTGCGGCGGACGCCGGGAGTCGTCGCGATCCCGACAATGCGGCTGCACCAGGCTCGCCAGGAACTTCGGGAAAAAAGCGGCGATCCACCCGTGGCGTGGTCGCGGGTGGTGCGTTTGCTGGGAGCGCGGCGGTGGGTGACGGGGCGGTGTACGGGCAACCCGGACGCGCTGGTACTGGACATCGAGGTGCGCGAGCCTGGCGGTTCGGGGACGCCGCCGCGGACACGGATCGGCCCCGGGCGGGTGCTGAACGTAGTCGATGATGCGACCCGCTGGGTGTTGGGGAAACTCGGTGTTACGCAGATCACACCGGGGACCGAGCGGCTCGTGTTGGCGCCGCCCGCACGCTCGCCGAGCGCTGTGCAGTATTACGCCAAGGCATTGGCGGCGGCTCGGGCCGAGAACCTGCGTGACGCGGCCTACTATGTGGGCAATGCGCTGAACTACGACGGAAACTATCGCCCGGCGCTGATGTTGCTGGCCAAGCTCGAGCTCCGGGGCAACGCGGCGGACCGCGCACGAGCGGAGCAGCACTTGCGCCGATTTCGTATGCTCGCCGAGCATGTCGGCGACGACCTCGACCTGGGCCAGTACGACATCGCCGAGGGACTGTTGCTGATGATGGTGCGTTCGTTCGATGTCGCTCGCCGGCGTTTCGAGAGTGCGCTCGAGCGGGCCACGCAGCGAGACGACCCCTACGGCCGTCTGGCCGCGATCAACAGCCTTTGTGATTACTACCTCAATGCGCCGCCATCCCTACCGAAAAACGCTCCGAAAGCCCAGATCGACAAAGCACGGATGGAGAATCTGCGGCGGGCGGCGGAGTGGCAGGAACGGGCGTTGGCGCTGTTGGAGCAGATCGGCGACCGCGTGAGTCTCACGCCGGCGACTAACAAGCTGGCGCTGATCTACGATCGGCTTGGCGATGGGCCGCGGGCGCTGGCGATGTACCAGCGATCGATCTCCGCGGCCCAGGCGAGCGGTTCGGCGCGCAACGAAGCGACGAGCTGGCTGTTCCTGGGCCAGTGGTATCGCAAGCAGGAGCAGTGGGACCGGGCGGTGGATGCCATGACCCGCTGCTTGGCGTTGGCGGGAGCGGAAGCCAAGCCGCGCGTACGCATTGCCCTGGCCGAAACCTACCGCGCGATGGGTGATCGCCGACGGGCCGCGACGGAATACGAGACCGCCTACAAGGCCTTGTCGGCCGGCGACGATCTACTCGATCAGTATCGTTGCCTGCGGGGTTTGGCGGAGTTGAAGATGCAGGCGGGCGACCGGGCGGCGGCCATCGCCAAGTTGTCCGACGCGCTCGATATCGCCGAGGCGCTCGAACTGCCTGAGCAGGAAGACCTGCGCAAGCAGCTCGCGGCGTGGCGCAAGCAACGTCCTTGA
>JALSRY010000260.1 GCA_026984555.1 Phycisphaerae bacterium | reverse complement strand
AACGCTATGAGGGCCTTGGGAATCATCGGACCGGCGATTGTGGCTTTGGTGACCGTATGTGGCGGTTGCCCGCGCGGCGAAACCAACCCGTTTTTCACGGCAGGTGAGAATTACGGCAGTACTTCTGGCGGTGCAAATGGCGGGACCTCGCAGGGACAGGGGCCCGCCGGTTCGGCCGCGGAGAGCGTATTTCGCGACACGATCGTGGTGACGTTGGAGAATTTCGATATTCGCAACGAGCTCAATACGGCGTGGATGGCTTGGATCAATGCTAGCAGCATACGTTCCGCCGACCAGCAGGACGACTTGCTAGCCGCAGGCTACGTTCAATTGTCTCGCGAGGTGCGGGTCGGTTCCGCGTACCGGCTCCCCCCAGGCACGTACGTCTACAACGGTCCCGGCGAAGGCGGGGCGACGTTGGTACGCATCGGACACGCCACGCCGGGAGCCACCGACAGCGATCCCGCTGACCCGGCGCAACTGGAGTTCGAAATCGTGGCTCCTGATGTCCTGTTGATCTTCTCTCAGCCACCGGTTTCGTGCGAGACCCCTGCGTTCTTCTACACCCGCGAAGGTATTCCGTTTGATAACACGCCCAATCCCGATCGCCCCGGCGTGGCTTTCGCGGGCGCCGAAAACGATGGTCCGGTCAAATCGTTGGCGCAGTTTGATGTGTACCAGTGCGATCCCTTCCGGCCGGGATTGTTCTTGCGGACGAGTGGAGGAACCCGGCAGGAGAACGAGTTTATGGAAGGACAGCACATCGTCGTGCAGTTCTATCGACTTGTGGATGCGAACGGTGATGCAGCATTTGTGACGATTCTTGATCAATAAGGGGCGCGGACAGTCGCATATGTTCGAAGTGTGGAGCCACGATATTGAGCAGGGTGGGGCGAGCGAAGACGCCGCGACGGGCACGGTGATATGCTCAGGAGAGGTCACGTTGCGGCGTGTGGCGTTATCCGAACACGGAATCCCAGGCGGGCTTACCGAGGTGTAATATGTTTGCGAGAGTTGCGTTAATCGCGATGTTGGCGGTGGGTGCGATCGGTGTTCCCGAAGCGAGTGCCCAAACGAACGACTCCCCCCCGAACATCGAGATCGTTCGATGGGTTGTCTTGTCAGGAGGGCATGTGGTGGTCGTTTACGACCGCGACGCTGGCATCGGTACACCGGCGGATATCTCCGACTATTCGCACCTGGAGCTGGATATCGTTACAGCCACGCTGGAGATTACGGATCCGGACTGGACGGCGGACAACGGTTCCGGTGGCAGCGATGAGAAGTATTACCTGCGATTCCTGGTGGATTTCAGCAGCTCGGGACCACCCGCGGCACCACCGATTTCGGAGGCATCGGAAGATTTCTTTCCCGAAGACGGCTTCACCGTGCCTCCGGGCGAGGTTGTCGCGCACCAGGACATTACGTTTACCATCCCGGAGTTTCTCGGGCGAAATCAAGAGCGGCTTGCGGGGTTTGTGGATTACGACGTTTTCTGGGCGATCGAGTTTGCCGCATCCAATGACAAGTCGGCCGAAAGCGACGGCGCGATGAATACCACGGAAGTAGTGGTGAACGCAGTGGAGAACCCGGCTCTGACCACCCCGAATCCTCCGCCCTTTGCCGATGCCGGTGCCGATCGCACGGTCCCCGTGGGTGTGGATGTGATCCTCGACGGACGCCGCACTTTCGACGCATTCAACGTCGGGTTCGATGTCGGCGACGGGAACGTGTTCGAGAAAGACAATCTGACGTTCTCGTGGGAGTGGGTCTCCGGGCCGGTGCGGGTAGACCCCGTTCAGACAGGGCCGCATTCTCCCATCGCGACGGTTCGCTTCGAGGTTCCCAACGACCCCGATGACCCCAACGATGCCTACGTCTTCCGCCTCACGGTCGATGACAACGTCAACGCCTTGCCCAGCACCGACAGCGTGCGGTTGCGCGTGGTCGAGTCGCTGCCCGAGGAGCATCCCCCCCGGGCGGTGATCGTCGGCCCCGCGAATCCCGTCCCGGTCGGATCGCTCGTCACGCTCTGCGGCCGGCGATCGTGCGACCTGGATTGCGACCCGAACTGCGGCGCAACGCTTACGACGGACCCGTGCGTCGATGATTCGGCCGTCATGCCCTGCGATGGCTGGCTGCACTACCGCTGGTTGCAAACCAACGAACTCGGGCAGCCGCTCGAACAGGACCAGGTGCCGCTCGTGTTTCAGCCACTGTCGGGCCTCGATGAACCTTCGATCACATGGCAGGCGCTCGTGCCCGGCACATATTATTTCCGCCTGCTCGTTGATGACGGTAGTTTCCAGGCCACGACCACCTTCTCCGTCACCGTGATCGACACGCAGACCCAAGGCCAGACCGTCGGGGACGCATCATCGGGAGATCAGGCCGTCAGCGACTCGGGTGATTCGCCGGATTCCGGTTTGGGATTCGTGCCCACAGCCCCCGCGCTTTGCGGTGCCGGCTTGTTGCCCGTTGCGATCGTGCCGGCGGCGTTGCTGGCGCTGCGGCGACGCTATCACTGATTCGTCGCGGGCTCAGGGCGTAATGACAGCGGGCCGGGCACGTTGAATACAGCGGGACCGGCCCGCTGTATTGCGCCGCGGGTTCTTGCCAATCGCTCGCGACGACGCAAGGAGCCGCCAGTACCGTAGCCCGCCCGCACCGCGTCCCGGTGTCCGCCGGCACCATCACCAGCATGGGCGGGTTCCGGATCGATCCAGGACCAGCGACCACCGTGAGCCCGAGTCACGACCATGCCGAGGTCTTGCGACGAGCTTGCCGGGGCGGCTCCTCCGAACGCCCCCGGACACGCGAGATTGCGTCGGTCGTACTGCTGGCGGCTGCGCTCGGGCTCGCTTGCCGGGGTCATTTCGTCAAGCCCCACGGCGATTTCTACGAATTCCGCGAAACCGGTCACGCTCTCCTGCGAGGCGAGCTGCCACCAACATTCAAGCGAGCACCCGTCTACCCCGTGCTGGTGGCGGCCGCGGGAGACTTGCTGGCACGGCTCGGAACGGGGGAAACCCCGGCCGACCAGCGAGCGGCAGAGTGGATCAACGCGCTGTTGCTGCCGACCAACGCGGGCCTGTGCCTGTTGATCGGGCTGTGCTGGGGAGACACCCGCTCACGCTGGGCCGCGTGGTGGTTCGCGTTGTTGCCGATCGGCCTGGTTTGCACCGCGTACACGCTGGTCGAGCCGTTGCTCGTTGCGACCTGTTTGGCGACGATCCTGCTGGCCGCACGGGGTTCGCGGTGGGCCTATGTCGCGGCGGCGGTCGCGACGATGACCCGTTACGATGCCGCCGGTCTGCTGTTGGGGGTGACGGTGGCCGACGGGTTGGGGCGAGGAAGATGGGGGCGGGCGGT
>JALSRY010000259.1 GCA_026984555.1 Phycisphaerae bacterium | reverse complement strand
GGAGTGCAGTAGCGCTGCCAGAACGCGATCACGAGGGTTGCAACCGCGATCAGCACGGGGACCGACGGCCAGTACATGAGTCGCTCGGCCACGGAGACGCCGATGAGCAGGACGGTATTGGAGATGAGGGCGTAGCTGGCGATGAACATCGCGCTCAGGATCGCCAGGTGACGCCAGAGGGCGCCGCGGTGTTTGCCGTAGCCGGCCAGGGCCGTGAGGAGAGCGATGGCGGCGAGCAAGCCGACGAGTGTCATCGCTTCGGGGCCGTGGCGGGGGTCGAACACGGCGAGGCCGTAGTCACTGCTGAGCGTGCGCGGGACGAGCAGCAGCCGGGCGTAGTGCCCCAGGATGGTGAACGGGCCGTGCAGGCGGGGCCACCAGCCGGCATCGACCAGCGGCGTGAAGAGGATGCCGTGCATGCGATCGCGGACGATGTGCTCGCCGAGCGCCACCCAACGGAGGGGGAAATACACGACCAGCGGCGCGAGGAGCACGCCGGTCCGCGCCGCCCACCGGCGGAGCGGCAACCCGCGCCGGCCGTAGAGCGCATGCCACGCGATCAGCGCGATCGCGGGGTAGCAGACGGCGGTTTCCTTGGCCAGCAAGGCCGCCAGGAACAACAGCGAGGCCACGCCGACGCGCGCCGGGCTCGGCGGCCCGCTGCGCGGCAAGATCGCGAGCAGCCCGGCCAGCAGGAACAGGGCGGCGAGGATCTCCCCGCGACCGACGATGCCCGCGACGGCCTCGCAATGCACGGGATGGACCGCGAAGATCACCGCGGCCAGGGCGGCGAGAGCATCATCGCGGAGCAGGCGGCGGGCGAAGAACCAGACGAGGCCGCAGGTGAGGGCGTGGAGGATGACGTTGACGAGGTGGTAGCCGAGGGGGTCGAGTCCGCCGACGGCGTAATTGATGGCGAAGGAATAGAGCGTGAGGGGGCGGTACAGGCGGTCACGCGAGGGGTTGACGACGGGCTCATCGGGTGCGGGCTGAAACCACCAGTCGGTGAGCCAGATGTCGTGGAAGTTGGTGAGGGAGCGGATACGCGGGTTGGTGCGCACGATGGCGTTGTCGTCGTAGGTGAATCCGTTGGGCAGCGTGTTGAGGAAACAGACGATCCCCAGCAACACCGCCGGCCACGGGCCGCGCAGCGCGGACGCGAGCCATCCGCGGCGATCAGCGGCCGGCGAGTTTGTCGGAGACGACGACGTTGTCATACTCGAGCAGCGTGCCCTTGGATTTTTCGAGCTGGGCTACCGTGATGTTGTAGTCCACGAGAACCTGGAGCAGACGCCGCCGGGTGTTGGCCAACTGCTCGATCGCCTGGAGTTCGGTCTGGAGGTAGTTCGGGTTGACTTCCTCGACGCGGGCCTGGTAGGCGCGCAGGTTTTTCTGGGCGGCCTTGACGGCGTCGTACTGGGGAGGAATCTGCCGGTAGCGGACCGTGAGCTGCCGGACGGCGCCGTTCACCTCCTCGACGACGCCGTCGATGATGCGGCGCAACTGGACGAGGGCTTGATGCTCCTGGAGGCGCGCCCGCCGATAGGCGGCCTGCGGTCCGCGATTGCCGATGGGATAGGCGAAGTTGACGGCGACGGTGTAGGTTTGGAATCGGCTGGTGGTCATGTGATCGAAGCTGCTGCCGCCGTTGATGCCGATTCCCTGGATGTCGTACTGGAAGGTAAGGTCGAGTTTGGGGAGGGTTTCGTTCTTGGCACGCTGGGTCTGGATCCGGGCTTGCTCGATGGCGAGGCGAGCCTGGCGGATTTCGCTGCGTTTGTCGAGCGCGGTGCGGACCTCGGCGAACTGGTCGATGGCGATGGGCGCGGCCATCGGCGTGTCGGTGGGGATGATCTCGACGTCTTCGGACAGCCTGAAGTCGGGGTCGTTCATCAGGTTCTTGAGGCGGTCCTCGGCGTCGCGAACGTTCTTGATGGCCTCGATGTACTCGACGACACGGCTTTGCCACTGGGATTTCGAGTTGTTCCATTCGACGGGGCTGGCATCGAGGGCGAGCCGTTCTTCCATGATCTTGAAGGTGACCCAGTTCTGGGCGGTGGTTTCCATCTGGACCATGACGTTACGCCGCGCGAGAACGAGTTGCCAGTAGGCCTGTTCGACGGCGAACAACTGGTCGCGCACCTGCTGGATGAACTTTTCGCGGCTCAAGCGCGTATCGACCCGGGCGATGTTGATGCCGGCGCGGTTGTAGTCCAGCCCGAAGCCGCGCAGCAAGGGTTGGGTCAGGCTGACGGTCGCCTTGGTGTCGTAAGAGGGGTTGAGCGTTTGAAACTGGAAATTGCTGAAGGTGCGGGATTGCGAAAGGCTGACCTGTGCCTGGAGGCCGGTGGGCAGCAGCTTGCGGATTCCGCCCTGGTAAGAGCGGAAGTTGCGCTGGGATGCGAGTAGCTGCGTGCCGGTCTGCTGGTCCTGGCTGACGTACTGGAAATCGAGGAACACCGAGGCATCGAACGCCGCCTCGGCTTCGACGAGTTTCGTCTGGCTGATCGCGGGGGTGAAAGACTCGACGCGGATGGCGTAGTTGTTCTTGAGCGTGCGGCGAACGCAGTCGGCCAGGCTCAGCGAGACGCGGCGGGGGCGGGCGAATTGCTGGTAATATTCCATCGCCTTGTCGATCACCCGCCGGTACTGGCTCACGACACGTGGCTCGTCGTGGGAGGTTTTCTCCAGATGCTCGAGTCGTTCGCGGAATACCTGGGGGGCGTTTTGGGGGTCGGGCACCTGGGCGAAGATGTCGCTGGGGGCGACGGTTTCGTCGAAATCCGGCTGTACCAGCAGCGCCGCCCGCTGGGTCTGGGGGCTCTGGGAGCCGGCACGCTGGATGAGCTTGTCGCGGTCGGAACGGGCGAGGGTGCCGGCCGCGGGACGGCTTGCCTGTTGCTGGTGCTCGACGAGCATGCGTTGGCGATACGCGGCCAGCCCGCTGTTGAGGTCGTGATCGTCAGCAGCGGCGGAACGCCAGAACAACGCGACTATCCCCACGGAGAGGGCTCCCATCAGGATCCGCGCATTACGACGACCGAGATGTGGTCTCACGATGATTCCTCGCTGAATACCCGCGCCGTTTTCACCTGGCACGATGATATGGAGCCGCCGCCGGGGGTGTCAAACCACCGGCGATGGTGGACCCGCCGGTGCGCGACGGTCCCGTCGGCGGGGCGATATGGCAAACCGGATCGCGGGAAGTCGTGGATTCGGCTCACTTGATTTCGTACAAGTAGCATCCGTCGAGTGTGTACCCCGGCCGCCCCTGCGCGGCCCATTCCTTGGCCAGCTCCCGGCCGATCTGCTTGATTCGCTGCATGAGTTTTTCGGCTCGCTGCCGCTCGGCACGGGCGGCGGCCTTGTCCGCTT
>JALSRY010000258.1 GCA_026984555.1 Phycisphaerae bacterium | reverse complement strand
CCAGAGCTTCATGAACGAGCTCTATCGCCACATCGGCGCCAACGCCGACGTCCCCGCCGGCGACATCGGCGTCGGCGGCCGCGAGATCGGCTTCCTCTTCGGCCAGTACAAGAAACTCACCAAGCAGTTCGAAGGCGTCCTCACCGGCAAGGGCCTCAACTGGGGCGGCAGCTTGATCCGACCCGAGGCCACCGGCTACGGCTGCGTCTACTTCGCCAACGAAATGCTCAAGACCCGCAACGAGAGCTTCGAAGGCAAACGCGTCGTCATCTCCGGCTCGGGCAACGTCGCCCAGTACGCCGCCGAAAAAGTCATCGAGCTCGGCGGCAAGGTGCTCACCTTCTCCGACTCCAACGGCTTCATCGTCGACGAGGAAGGCATCGACAAGGAAAAACTGGCCTTCGTCATGAACCTCAAGAACGTCAAACGCGGCCGCATCAAGGAGTACAAGAACAAGTACCCCAACGCGCACTACGAAGAAGCCGACCCCAAGAAAGACCACAACCCCCTCTGGGAAGTCAAGTGCGACGTCGCCCTACCCTCGGCCACCCAGAACGAAATCAACGAAATCGACGCCAACAACCTCGTCAAGAACGGCTGCTACTGCGTCTCCGAAGGCGCGAACATGCCCACCACACCGGCCGGCGTCAATGTCTTCCTCGAAAGCAAGATCCTCTACGGCCCCGGCAAGGCCGCCAACGCCGGTGGCGTCGCCGTCTCCGGTCTCGAAATGTCCCAAAACTCGATTCGTCTGTCGTGGTCGCGCGAGGAAGTCGATCAGCGGCTCCACAGCATCATGATCAACATCCACGAAAACTGCCGCGCCACCGCTGAGAAGTACGGTACGCCCGGCAACTACGTGAACGGTGCGAACATCGCCGGCTTCCTCAAGGTCGCCAACGCCATGCTGGACCAGGGACTGGTCTAGAACCGCGACGCGAAATCCAGCCCTGGCGGCCCACGGCGGGCGTATCGGCGGCGCGTTCCCCTCCCGCGCGCCTCGGATCACCCGACCCGTGGGCCGCTCGTCTGCGCACACCACAAACACCTAACCACCGCAAGACAAAGCATTTCTGCGATTTCGCCCATTCGTTGCACACCACCGGCCTTTTCGGCGCATGAATAGCGGGTGCGGTGCACCCTGCCCGCTACGACGCCGGCGTCGCGCCGACGGGCAGAAAACGAACAGAACCACCGAACACGAAAAACCGCCGGCCAACGACCGCGCGGACCCGTTCGACTCGCTCGTTCGTCGTGCACCCGTCCACCCGTTTTCTCGACTTCGCACCACCGCACCGCGACAGGCAGTGTCCAACCTGCGCGGGCGTATGCCTCAGGAGAAACGTCATGTCGGCCAAAACCATGCACGCAACGCTGTTCGTCGCCGTCTGGGCGAGCGCTCCATTCCTCGCCGCCCAAACGCCGCCCAACACCAACACCGCGGAACCAACCAGCGAAATCGTCACCACGCCCGACCGGCTCGCGGCGGGCGTGCGCGAGTACCCGGCGGGCGTGTTGCGCTCGCTCCTGGATCTCGCCAATGACCCGCTCGTGCTGCGACAACTCGTGGACCAACCCGAGTTGCTCGACAAACCCGACCAGATCAGCCCGCCCGTGTCCTCCAACACGCGAGCCGCCATCCGCGCGCTCGCCGTCATGCCGGCCATCGTGGCGGTCGCAGCGGACCATCCGGCCGAACTCAAGGCACTCCAAACGCTCTACCGGCAGAATGCCCAGCAGATGGAACAACGCGTGCTTCGGCTGCGCCGGGCGTACGACCAGCTCGAAGACGAAGCCGCTGCCGCGTGGCAACACGCGCTCGCCCATGACCCGACGGTCGCCGACGCCTATCGCCGACTGGTCACGCAGTTCTGCCAAGCGCAACTCGAAGCAAACCCCGACTTCCCCTGCGTTCAGGTGCTCGACCCACGCTATTACTACGCCTGTCCCCCGAACGAGGCCGTCGTCCTGTACACGCTCGACCACGCCGAATCCTCCGCGGCGACGGAAGCCATTCGCAAATGGTGGGACACCTACGCCCCCGACCAGCGCGATGACCGCATTCTCAGCGGCCAACCCCGACCCGAAAACGTGACCGTCGCTCCCGATACGGTCGCCATCATGCCACCCGAACAACGAGACGCGATGTGGCGACCAATACAGACCAGCCAAACCGGCGTGGTCGGCCTCGTACCGGTCATCATGCAACCGCGCGGCGACCTGCCGGCCGAGGCGATCTACGCCCGCGCCGTCGCCGAACACGCCCGCCTGTGGACACCCGAGCCACCCCCCTCGACCGACGACCAGTACGTCGACGTGGACGACACGCCCGAGACCTCCCCGACGACGCCGTCCGATCTGCCACCCTCATCGCCGAGCAACACCAGTTACTACGTCAGCGATTGGAACGCCGACGGCGACTACGATGACGACGACTACGACGATTACGATGACGACCCCGAACAAATCGTCTACGACGACTACGACAGCGCGCTGACCACCGGCTGGACCTCCTACCCCACCTACCCGAGCTATACCCACGTCACGTTCGCTTCGGTTCACACCTACTACGCCCCGCTCGCTGTCTACTACTGCGGCTACCCCCTCGACTGGCCGCTCTTCTACGGCTGCGATCCCCTCTGGGTCGTTCGCCGGCGAATCTGCTCGAACTACTACCGCGTCGGCCTGAGCGTGGGATCGTCCCGGTATCACTTCTCCGCGTACTTCGGCTCCGGATACGCGAACGACGGCTACGGCGGCTATCCGAGCACTTACGGATACGGCTACCCCGCGAGCCACTACCACACCGGCGGCGTTCGCATCGGACACCATGTATATCGCCGCTACGAACGCAGCCGGCTCGTGCGCGTCCTCCATCACCGCCGCCGAACCGTGCTCCGCCACACGCGAATCGTCCATGACCCGCGTACCGCCAGCAACTACGGCCGGTATTTCGGCGTCCGCCTGCACGAGACCACCCGCCTGCCGAACCACCACCTTCGCGGCGGACACACCCCGTCCGGACACGCGAGCCATCGAACGGGCACGCTTGCCCTGCGAACCGAACGCATCTCGCCCACGGCGCGGAACCCACTGGGCCGATCCGGCCCCGGCCTGGTGGCTCCGCGCTCGGCCGACCACGCCACGCCGCCCCCGCGCGCGGCACACCACCAACCCGCCCGCAAGAACAGCGGGCTGACGATCTTTCCACGACGCAGAACCACGCCGACCCGCCTGACCACGGGGCACCGGCAACCAACAATCAAGAAAACGCGTATCAACCCGAAACGCTCGTCCAACCCCCGCGCCCACGCTGCCCCCGCGCCCCCCCGCGCTCGCCACAACCCCACCGCCACTCGCACCCATCGGCCGGCAACATC
>JALSRY010000257.1 GCA_026984555.1 Phycisphaerae bacterium | reverse complement strand
CCCTGTTCGTGGAGTACCTTATCAGCCAGCGGACGCACGAGGCGCTGGCGGTGCATTTCGTCGTGTGCGATCGCGCGGGGCAGTGGGTCATGGTCGATTTCCAGAACAACCACCACCCCGACTTCAAGCGGATCGCGCCGCGGTCTGTCGCGGATTGCGACCGATTGCTCCGCGTGCGACTCGAGCGGGCCTGCGACTGATCCGCCCGCGATCCCGTCGCCGGCCGAGAGTATGGAACAACACGCGGCTCAAAAGTCGATCTGGATGGCGTCGATCACGGCGGGGAGCTCGCGCTGTTCGTCGAGCGTGCTGACCACGCATACGCAGATGTGCTCGCTGTTCATGTGCATGAGCCGCAACTTTCCGACGCGGACGACGTGGCCACGGCGTGAGCCCATATTGCACGCGACGCACTCGCGGTTGCCGTAGTGCTTGCGGATGTGCGGGGGGCATTGGAGCAGGAGCAACTGCCCGCGCGGGCCGGTGTACCAGAATGCCAGGGCCTGGTGGTGTCGGCCCATGTGCAGGATGTAGCGGTTACGCAATTGCAGCCCGTCCGGGAGTGCTTCGGGTGCGTGAATGCGCACGTGGATCGCGCGGGCTGCCTCCGTGGCGGTGACGGGGCGGCCACCGTACCGGGCGAGCAACGCTTCGATGCCCGCGGTGATATCGCCGTCGGCCTGTTCGAGGACGGGGCGGAAGTCGATCTGGCTTGCGCCCGCCGGCGTGGCCCAGGGGGCCGTCAGCACCAGCCAGCCGAGCCCGACCGTGACCAGCAGGGAGGCCGCGGTTGCCAATGGCTGGTGGAAAAACCGCAGCCGGCGCGTCCGGCGCGTGGTTTTCGCGATGTCGGGGGCCTCCGGCGTTGCCAGGCGTTCCGCGATTGCACGCCACAGAGCTTCACGGGGTGGTGGCGTCTGCGGCGGTCGCCGCAACTCCTGTGTCAATTGCCGCAGTTGGTCGAGTTCGGCGGCGCAATCGGCGCAGCGGGCCAGGTGATCGGCGAGTTGCCGGCGCTGCTCGTCGGTTCCCTCGCCGTCGAGGTATTCGCCGAGTCGGGTTTTCACCTGGTCACAGTTCACAGCATCATTCCTGTTTATGCGGATGCGTAGGGTGCGTGGTTTCTTCCTCGTCGTCGTGGTTCTGGCGGGTTAGTGCTGCGCGGAGCTCGGCGCGTGCGCGGTTCAAACGCGAGGCGACGGTTCCGGGGGAGCAATCGAGTACCTCGGCGAGCTGGGCGTAATCGAGGTTTTCCTGGTACCGCAAGAGGAGGATCAGGCGGTGTTGTTCCGATAACGTGGCAAGCGCTTGGTCTATGTCGGGCGTGTCGGGTACGTCCGGGTCGCGTTCCGGGGTGTTTCGCTGTTGGGCGATGATTTCCAGGTGTCGTCGCTCGGTGCGTCGTCGGCGAAGCCACTGGAGCCCTTCGTTGGTGGCGATGCGGTAAAGCCAGGTGCCCAGCCCGGAGCGACCCTCGAAATCGCGGATGCGGTCGAAGGCGCGCAGGAAGGTGTCCTGCGCGAGATCGAACGCCTGGTGTTCGTCGCGCGTCAAGCGTAGCAGCAGGCGGTATATGCGCTCATGGTAGCGGTCGAACATCGCCCGCTGCGCGTCGCGCCGACCTTGCTTGCAACCCTCGATGAGTTCCGCATCGTCCACGGGGCTTATCATACGCTCGTCGGCGTGGGGTGTCAGCGTGGGCGGGTCGGGCCGGTTGCGTTGCCGACGGTGCGTGGCTACCGTACTCGCGCACGTCGGCGGTCACGCGGTGTCACGGAAGGGCGCATGGAATTCCTGTGGGTTCTTACGCATGTCGGGCTGGTCGCGGGCTTTCTGCTCGCGGTGTTGGTCGTGGCCCACCTGCTGCGCGAACAACGCTCCCCGTCGGGCACGATGGCCTGGTTGCTGGTGATCGTGCTCTTGCCGCACATCGGCGTCCCGCTGTACCTGATCCTCGGCGGGCGCAAGATGAGGCGGATCGCGGCGAGCAAGCAGGATCTGACACTGGCCAGCAACGGCGGGCAATCGACGACGGCCTCGTCTCGCATCGAGCGGCTTTTGGCCCCTTACAACATACCCGGCGCGACGGATGGAAATCGGCTGACACTCTATCACAGCGGCGAGGAAGCATACGCGCGGCTGGTGGACCTGATCGAGACGGCCCGCACGTCGCTGCACATCATGACGTTCATCCTGCGGCTCGACGAGGTGGGGCGCGATATCCTGGCTCGCCTGACGCGCCGGGCGCGGGAGGGTGTCGAGGTTCGGCTGCTGCTGGATGGAGTGGGGTCGCTGCACACCCGTGGGCGGCCTGTGGCGGAGTTTGTCAAGGCTGGCGGGCGCATCGAGTTTTTCATGCCCGTGTTGCACCGTCCGTTTCGCGGTCGCACCAACTTGCGCAACCACCGCAAGATCGCGATCGGTGACGGGCGGCGGGTCATCGCCGGTGGAGCGAACATCGCCCACGAGTACATCGGGCCGCGACCGGCGCCGGGCCGCTGGCGCGACCTCACGTTTCTGCTCGAAGGCCCGGCCGTGCGTCACTATGCCGACATCTTCCGGGCCGACTGGCTTTTTGCCGGCGGCGACGAGTTTCCGCCCCACGAAGGCCATTTGCCGGTGGTCGGCGAGGCGACGGTGCAGGTGGTTCCGTCGGGGCCGGATGTTGAAGGAGACACGATCTACGCGGTGGCACTGTCGGCGGCGTTCGCGGCGCGGCAGCGCGT
This sequence comes from Phycisphaerae bacterium, assembly GCA_026984555.1. Taxonomy (GTDB): domain Bacteria; phylum Planctomycetota; class Phycisphaerae; order UBA1845; family Fen-1342; genus JALSRY01. Next base: position 660 of record JALSRY010000257.1, on the reverse strand, counting down.
GTGGGTGGTGACACCTTATTTCGTGCCCGATCCGCCGCTGGCCCAGGCGTTTATTCTCGCCGCCCACCGGGGGGTGGATGTACGCATCATCATTCCGCGAAAATCGAACCACCGGCTGGCGGATCTGGCGAGCCGGACCTATTTGCGTGATATCCAAGCCGCGGGCGGGCGGGTGTATTGCTACATGCCGGGCATGATGCACGGCAAGGCGATGCTGATGGACGACGAGGTGGCGATGATCGGGTCGGCGAACATGGACTCGCGGAGCCTGTTCCTCAACTACGAGGCGGCGTTGTTCGTGTACAGCAAGCCGGACATCCGCGCGATCGAGCGGTGGATCGACGAAACGCTCGCCCACACGCGGGTCGGGATGCGCAAGGTCGGGGCCGCGCGGGAGCTGATCGAGGGAGTGGCCCGGCTCGCCGCTCCGTTGCTGTGAACGGAGACGGGATGGGGCGGGGCGAGGCCCGAGCGTCGCGACGTCTGGTCAGGTGCCTGCGAGCGTGCCCCGTTTCAGTGCTGCTCGAAGGAAACGCACATGGAGAAGTTGCCGGCATCCGATGTGAACGGGACTTCCACCCAGGGGACGTTCGCCGGTCGGCTCATCGTGTAACCGGAACCGACGACGACGGTTGGGAGTGAGAGCTGCGGTGGGGGGTC
>JALSRY010000256.1 GCA_026984555.1 Phycisphaerae bacterium | reverse complement strand
CGCGTCGTCTCTTTTTCCCCCCCCATCTACCACCGCCAAGCACACCAGTGCACAACACCCCCTGCCCCAGGTCGTATAATCCCGCCACCGTCGCCGCGCGACGCCGCGTGACGCGGGCCTCCACAGTCCGATCCTGTTGCGCACCGCCCCGCCGATCGGGCTAGGCACAACGGGGCATCAGCCGTTATAAACTGGCAAAGCAAACGGCAGCGCCGCCGCCGCGCCCACCGCGAGGCGGGCAGGCCATCGGAAGGCGGCGTGGTCAACGCGGTACTTCACAATCCGCACGGGAGCTGCGTACCCATGAGGAACGATGCGCAAAGGACGTATCCCAGCGAGAAACCTCCGACCGCCGAGACCGGCGACGGCCCGGCATCGCGCCCGCGTCTGTCGCGAACCTGGTGGCTGGCGTTGGCCGGATTGCTGCTGCTGGGTGCGATCCAGCAAGGATTGATCCTCTGGCAGGACTGGCACCATGACCTGCTGTCGCGCGTTCCGCTGCTCGACGCGGAGGAATACTGGCTCTGGGCCGAGCGTATCGCCAACGGCCAGTGGGTCGGCGACCTGCCGTTCATGTCGGCACCGCTATACCCCTACCTGCTCGGGCTGTTGCGAGCCCTGGGCGGCGGGCTGCTCGCCGTGTTCGTCATCCAAGCCATCTTGCGTTTGACGACGGCGGCGCTGGTGGCCTACGTAGCGGCGCGGCGTTTCGCGCCCGCGATCGGGTTGTTGGCGGGAGCGTTGCTGCTGGCCCTGGTCGAGCCGGCATACTTTGCCGACCGCGTGCTCAACTGCACGCTCCAATTGTTCCTCGCCGCCGTCTTGTATCTCACCCTCAGCCGCGTACAGCAGCGACCGACATTCGGGCGATACGTGGTATGCGGGTTGGTGCTCGGGCTCAACTGCCTGGCGAATCCACCAATGCTGCTGGCGATCGGCCTGTGTGCCCTGTGGGCCTGGTGGCAAGAGGGATGGAAGGGCCGCGGGCTGGCCCGGGTGGCGGCGATGGTCCTCGCCGCAGCCGTCACCATCGCACCGGCGACACTGCACAACTACAAGGCCTGCGGCGAAATCATTCCCATCAGCGCGCAGGCCGGCGTGACCTTCGCCGAGGGAAACAACGCACACGCCATCGGCACGTTTACCAACATCGCCGGCGTCTCGGGCAACCGATCCACCCAGAACATCGAGGCCCTCCAGTATTACCGCCACGTCACCGGCGAACAGGGCGGCTGGAACGCCACCAACCGCTTCTTCTTCCGACAAGGGCTGCGCTTCTGGCGTGAACATCCCGGGCAGGCCCTGCGACTCCTCCAGGTCAAGCTCTACTGGTTCGTCACCGGCCGGGTTTTCGGCGACATCTACAACCCCACCGCCGAGCAGGAGCAAGGCATCTTGCCCCGGTTGGCGCTGGCGCCACTGCCGCTGGCGTGGATCATGCCGGCGGCCCTGCTCGCCTGGCTGGTGGCGTTGCGCAAGGGCCGGCGTTACGGCCCGGAACTGATTCTCCTGTTCGTCCCGCTGATCGTGGTGGCGGCGTTCTGGTATTCACCACGCTACCGCTTCCCGGTCACCGTGGTGGCGGTGGTGATGGCGGCCAGCGCCGTCTGGGAGGCGCTGCATTGGCGCCGGGACCAGGTCTGGTCGCTGGCGGTGGTCGCCGCCCTAGCGATAGGCGTCTACTTCACGCACGCCAACGAGCGTTCGGGTTTCGATGCCGTGCGAACCTGGCGGGCGTTCGTCCACAACGCCCTGGGCGTGGCCCACAGCAAACAAAAAGACGCCGACGCCGCGCTTCGCGAATACCAAGCGGCGTTGGCCTGTTCGCCGGACGATTTCGGGACGCTCGACAACGTCGCCCGACTGCTGGGCGTTCGGGGCGACTGGGAAGGGGCGCTGACGCACTATCGGCACATGACCGAGGTGAACCCCGAACGCCCCGAAGGCTGGGCGGAAACGGGACGGGTGCTCACGATCCTCGGACGCTACGACGAGGCGCTCGCGGCGCTCCGCAAAGCGGTCCAATCGAGCCCCCAGACCCCCCGCTACCACGCCCTGCTCGGCGAAGCGTTGCGCGACGCCGGCCAGCCCGCGGAAGCCGCCACCGAGCTGCGCGAAGCGGTGCGGCTGGCGCGGCGTTCCGGCCAAGCAGCCGAAGCGCAGCGTTATGAGCTGCTGTTGCGTGCCGTCGATGGCGCCACGCCGAACACCCCCGTGCCGTAAGCCGCGAGAGCCAACCTTCGTCAGGCCGCCGACACGGGCCCGATCCGTCTCGAGCGGGTGCCGGGGGTTGGAGACGGGGGCGATCGGAGCGAGAACGGTTTGCGGAAAGCGAGGTTGCGTCGAGCGCCGGCGGCGCCGGCCGCGAATTCGCGAGCCGGCGGACGTGCATTTTGCACGCAGGCGCATATAATCGCCCCCGTAACCAAACAATCACCCGGACTTGTCCGTCCCGTTTCGCGGTACGGGTCGGCAAGGCAACCCAAACGCTGAGAGACACAACCATGGCCAAGCAACGTGTCGTCGTGGTCGGTGGCGGGCTCGCGGGGCTCGCCGCAGCCATGAAACTTGCCGAAGATGAAGTCGCGGTGGACCTGCTCAGCATGGTCCCGGTCAAGCGCAGCCACAGCGTCTGCGCACAGGGAGGCATCAACTGCGTGAACAAGTTCACGCGGGCCCAGGGCGACACCGAGTGGAACCATTTCGACGACACGGCCTACGGCGGCGAGTTCCTCAACAACCAGCCGCCGATCAAGGAGATGGCCGACTGGGCGCCGCCGATCGTCGATTTGCTCGACCGCCTGGGCGTGCCGTTCAACCGTTCCGACGAGGGCAACCTCGCCGTGCGGCGTTTCGGCGGAACGCTCTACAAACGCACCGTCTATGCCGGCGCGTCCACCGGCCAGCAGTTGCTCTACGCGCTCGACGAGCAGGTGCGGCGGCACGAAGCCGCGGGCAAGATCAACAAGTACGAGTTCTGGGAGTTCCTCGGTCCGGTTCTGGACGAAAAGGGGCACTGCCGCGGCTGTATCGCCCAGGACATGTTCTCGCTGGAGATCAAGGCGTTTCCGGCCGACGCGGTCATTCTGGCCACCGGCGGTCCGGGCCTGATTTTCGGTAAATCGACCAACTCGATGGTATGTACCGGCGGAGCCGCCGCCCGCGCCTACCGGGCCGGGGCGATCTACGCCAACGGCGAGTTCGTGCAGGTCCACCCCACCGCGATTCCCGGCGCCGACAAGCTGCGGCTCATCAGCGAAGCGGACCGGGGCGAAGGCGGCCGGGCGTGGGTGCCGCGCGACGTGAACGATACGCGCCACCCGACGCAGATCCCCGAATCGGAACGGCTGTACTTCCTCGAAGAGAAGTACCCGGCGTACGGCAACCTCGT
>JALSRY010000255.1 GCA_026984555.1 Phycisphaerae bacterium | reverse complement strand
GATCGCCGAAAACGCCGGCGAAGACGGCGGCGTGGTGATCGACGAGATCCTCTCGAAGAGCGGCAATGTCGGCTACGATGCTCGCAAGGGGCAGTACGTCGACATGTTCGAGGCGGGGATTCTCGACCCGGCGAAGGTGGCTCGCGTGGCGCTTCAGAATGCGGCGAGCGTCGCCAGCCTGATCCTGACGACCGATGTGCTCGTCACCGAGTTCAAGGAAGACAAGCACGAGGACATCGCCGGCGCCACCCACTGAGCCGCCGCACGACGTCGGCGCACGGCGTCCGGCGATGGAGGCAAGCGCGAGCCGGGGGGGCCCTCGTCGTGGGGACCGGGGCACCCGACCGGCCCGCAGCCGATACGATCATGGGCTTGTGGCCGGATGGAAGGCCGAGAGCCGCACCAGGGGCGCCCGACACGCGGCGCCCCTGTTGTGCGTAGTGTTCTGTGGAGGGGGGCTGGGGCGGCAATACGGAGCGCAGAGGCGTGGAAGCCAAACGCGACTACTACGAAGTCCTGGGCGTTTCGCGCGAGGCTTCGCCGGATGAGATCAAGCGGGCCTACCGGCAGGCTGCGCTCAAGTACCATCCGGACCGTAACAAGGACGAGGACGCCGTCGCGAAGTTCAAGGAAGCGTCGGAGGCTTACGAGGTTCTTTCGAATCCCGAGAAGCGCAACCGCTACGATCGTTACGGCCACGCCGGCCTGAACGGCGCCGCAGTCCATGATTTTTCGGGCATGGGCGTCGAAGACATCTTCAGCATCTTCGGCGACATCTTCGGCGACGTGTTCGGTGGTGGTGGATACCGGCAGGGGCGCGGTTACGCGGAGCGTGGCGTCGATATTCAGACGGTCATCACGATCGACCTCAAGGATGTCGCCACGGGGATCGAGAAATCGTTGCGTTTCGAGCGTTCCGATTTTTGCGATGCCTGTGGCGGCAAGGGGGCCGAGCCGGGCAGTTCGCCGCAAACGTGCCGGACCTGCGGGGGCTACGGCCAGGTGGAGCGGCAGACGTCGATGGGGCTGTTCGTCACGCGGCAGGTCGTGGATTGTCCGGCGTGCCACGGTCGGGGGGTGATGATCGCCCACCCGTGCCGCAAGTGTCACGGCAGCGGCCGGTCGTCGAAGGAATGCATCATCAACGTCAAGATTCCGCCGGGCATCCACGACGGGCAGCGGATCCGCGTGCGTGGCGAAGGGGAACCGGGTCGCTCGGGGATGGCCCGCGGCGACTTGCACTGTATTGTTCAGGTACGGCCGCACGAGTTTTTCGAACGCGACGGCGATCATCTCGTGTGCCGCTTGCCGATTTCGTTTACACAGGCGGCGTTGGGCGCGCAGATCGAAGTGCCCACGCTGACGGGTTCCGCGCCGCTCAAGATTCCTCCGGGAACCCAGCACGGCACGCTGTTTCGCCTGCACGGCAAAGGGTTGCCCAACCTGCGCAGCGGGCGGCGCGGCGACGAGATTGTGCAGGTGGTGGTCGAGATTCCGAAGAAGCTCAGCCGGGAACAACGGGAGCTGCTGCGGAAGTTCGCATCCACCGAGGACAAGCGGGTGTTGCCCGAATCGAAGGGTTTTTTCGAACGGATGAAGGAATATCTCACCGGCAACGGCGGCGGCGAAGGCGAGTAGAGCCGGGCGGCCCGGGTTTGGCGGGCCGTCGCCGGTCGCGGCTTTCGCCGGCGCGTGTGGAGAACGAGACACCATGGCGAGAAAAAAGAAGACCGATCCGTCCGCTCGAAACGCCGGCAAGGGGGCCGAGCGCGATTGCCGGGAGGCGGAGCAGGAATCGACCCGTGGCGCGGCTTCGGCCGGTGAGGAAGCGCCGGCCGATCCCCGGCAGGAGATCGAGCGGCTCAAAGAGGAAAACCTGCGGTTGCTCGCGGAGCTGCGCAACGTGACCCAGCGGGCGCAGCGGGAAAAAGCCGAGGCACTCAAGTACGCTGAAACCGCATTGGCCAAGGAGTTGCTGCCGGTGCTCGACGATCTGGAGCGGACGCTGAGCTCGGCGGCGGATACGGAGGATGCCGAGCAGATCATCGAGGGGGTGCGCATCGTGTATGAGCACTTTCTCAAGGTGCTTCGGCACCGGCATATCAAGCCGATCGACACGGTGGGCAAGCCGTTCGACCCCGATCGCCACGAGGCGCTGATGCAGCAGCCCAGCGCCGAGCACCCGCCCAACACGGTGCTCGAGGAAGTGCAGCGTGGGTACACGATGCACGACCGGGTGATTCGTCCGGCGAAGGTGATCGTCTCGGCCACGGCGGCGGAAGCGGCGACGGACTAGGCCACGGCGGGTGGGGCGGCGCGGTGGTGCAGGAGCGTGGAGGAAGGGAGAGCCATGCCGACATACGAATACGAGTGTGAGGCGTGCGGGTACCGGTTCGAGAAGTTCCAGTCGATCACGGCCCGGCCGTTGCGGAAATGTCCCGAGTGCGAGCAGCGCAAGCTCCAACGGCTGATCGGCACGGGGGGAGGAGTGCTGTTCAAGGGATCGGGGTTTTACGAAACGGACTACCGGAGCGAGTCGTACAAGAAAGCCGCCGCCGCCGACAAACCCGCCGGCGACAAAGATTCGAAAACGTCCGGCCAGGGCTCCCAGAACGCCTCGGCCGGGAAGTCATCGAAGCCTGGCGGGGATGCTTCGTCGTCGCGCAAGGCGGGGTGAGCCGGGGCCCGGACGGGAGCAGGGCGGCGGGATCGCGCGGGCGGCTCAATACGCGTGCAGCAGGATTCCGCTGAGTTCCTTGCCGTCGTCGGTCTTGTAGGTGTCTTTTCCCACGATTTCAGCCAGCACGAAGCCCTTGCGCGGGCGCGCGTCTTTCCGGTCGAGCAACACGACGTGTTCCTTCAGCGTGCGCAGGTGGTACACCTCGACCGGATCGCCGTCGAGCCGGACTCGTTCGGGTTTGCCGTAGAAGACGAACGTCCCGACCTTGCCGGCGGGATCTTTCGCGTAGAGCATCTGGAGACTCTTCAGCCGCAGCCGCCGGCCGTATCGGTCCACGAGGTGGTCGAGGCCGGCGACGGTCTTGGCGGTTTTCTTTTTCAGTTGCTCGTTGCTCTGGACCAGTTGGTCGTATTCGCGGCAGACCTTGAGGTACTCGACATAGGCCGGGAGGAGTTTGAGCGCCTGCGGTTCGAGCTGCTGCCGGTACTTTTTCTGGCGATGGGCGATGTCGAAGCGGGCATATTGGCTGGTGGGGAGCCCCTTTCGGCGGGCCATGTCTTCGAGTTCGTGGCGGTGCTGGATCGCCTTGTATTCGGCTTGGAGCATGGTTCCCAGGCCGTCGCAGTGCGGACAGGCGTGTCCGGCGAGCCGGCCGGTTCCGTCGCACCACTCGCAGAAGACGACGAGCTTATCGAGCGGCTTGCGCGCGGCGGCGAGA
>JALSRY010000254.1 GCA_026984555.1 Phycisphaerae bacterium | reverse complement strand
GTTGTGCCTGAAGTGCCACGCGGACATGGTGACGATTCGCAAACTCGGGCACGCGGTCGAGATTCTCCGCAAGGATGGGTTCGCGGATGCCGACGCTTGTCAGCCCTGCCACGTGATGCATGCCGACCCGACGACCATCGACCCGCCCGGGATGTGGCCCAAGGCGTTGTCCACCTGGGACGGCAAGGACCATGTCGATCAGCGGCCCGAAACGCGCTGCACATCGTGTCACCGGGAGGGCGGGCCGGTCGCGCCGCCGGCGATTGCCATCCACCCCAAGGCGGACATGTTCAACCCCTTCACGCCCGACGAACCGGGTTACCTCCCGCTGTGGAACGACCGCGGCGAGATCGACCCGAAGGGGCACATCACCTGCCTGACCTGCCACCTGACCCACGGGCGGACGACGCCCGGTGCGCTCCCCGCGCCGACCGATGCCAACCTCACGCCGCGCGAACAACGCGCCCGGCAGTGGCACCTGCGCAGTTTCGGCCCGGCCAACGTCTGTTCGACGTGCCACGGCATTGACGCCTTGCGGCGGATCATGTACTTCCACGATCCGCAGCGTCGGGGCGGGCCGATCGACGGTGGTGGCATCCTGGCGCCGTCGCGCCTGTTGCCCCGGAGTGGACAGACGGGAGCGACCCGCTGAGCATGTGGCATGTAGGATGCCGGGTGGTCTTGTCTCGCCGGGCTGCGGCAGGAATCTTCGCACGCGGCGAAGAAGCCGCGCGTTCGTCATATGGAGTGTGCCTCGATGCTGACGAAGGCCACCGTGGTCGGAACCGGGGCGATGGGCACGGTGCTGGCCCAGATCCTCGCCGACAACAACGTCCATGTCGCGTTGCTCGGCCGCCGGCGCGAGCAGGTCGACGCCATCCTCGCGACCCGCGAGAACCGGCGGTACCTGCCGGGGATCCGTCTGTCGGAACGCATCACTCCGACGACGGAGCCGGTGGCGGCGCTGGCGGGTACCGAGCTGGTCGTGTCCGCCGTGCCGTGCCAGTATCTCCGTTCCGTGTTCGAGCGGATCGGGGGGTGCATCGGCGCCGGCGTGCCGGTTTGCAGTGTGACCAAGGGAATCGAGATCGACACCCTCGCCCGGCCTTCGCAGATCATCGATGCCTACGTCGGCGACAACGCGATTGCCGTGCTGTCCGGCCCGAGTATCGCTCCCGAAATCGCCCGCTGCCTGCCGGCGACCGTCGTCGTGGCGTGCCCCGATGAGTCCGTCGCCCGGCTTACGCAGCGCGTACTGACCACCGCGGCATTCCGGCTCTACACCAACCCTGACGTGGTCGGTGTCGAGCTCGCCGGCGCGCTCAAGAACGTGATTGCGATCGCCGCCGGCATCCTCGACGGGCTCAAGGCCGGCGACAACGCGAAGGCCGCCCTGTTGACGCGCGGCCTCGTCGAGATCACCCGCCTCGGCGTGCGGCTCGGTGCCCGCCAGCAAACCTTTGTCGGGCTCGCCGGCGTCGGAGATCTCGTCACCACCTGCGTTTCACCGCTCGGACGCAATCGTTCCGCCGGCGAGCGCATCGGCAGCGGCGTCGATGTGGACACCGTCGTGCGCGAAAGCTCTTCCGTGATCGAAGGCATCCCCACCACCCGCGCCGTCCTCAAACTCGCGGCTCGCAGCGGCGTCGAAATGCCGATCACCCAGGCCGTGTACGACGTGCTTTTCTCCGGCAAACCACCGCTCGAGGCGATTACCGAGCTGATGCGCCGCCCGCCCAAGGCCGAAGAACCGCTCTGAACATCGTGCCACCGACCGCGGGTCGGCCGGCGGGCTGCCCCGTCCCACCGTACCCGCCGGTGCCAGCGAAACCCGCCGAACGCCGCGGCTCGGCTCCCTGGGTGGCCGAGCGCATGTCGCACCAGTCATCCGCGGGCGAGCGGGAGTCGGCGCCCACTTGGGCGGGATCCGGGCGATGGCGCGCCGGCCGGGGGCGCATCCGTGGCGTTCTTGAGTGTCGCCTCGCCCCGCGCGACTCTCTCCGCCAGCGCGCGACATTCGGCCAGCAGCGCGTCGAGCATGGCGTCTTCGCTGACGGTGCGCTTCTTCTCGCCCTGGACGTAGATGATGCCCTTGCCGCGACCGGCGAAAATCGCCACGTCGGCGCCTTCGCATTCGCCCGGACCGTTCACCACGCATCCCATGACCGCTACCTTGATCGGCAGCGTGATTTCGCTGGCGAGCTTGTGGCGGACATCGGCGACCAGCTTGAACAGATCGACCTCGATCCGCCCGCAGCTCGGACACGCGATCAGCTCGGGCTCGGTTCGCGGGCGCAAGCCGAGGCAGCAAAGCAGCTCCTTGCCGTCTTCGACTTCGCGGACGGGGTCGGCGGCGTAGCTGATGCGGATCGTGTCGCCGATCCCACCGGCGAGCAACGTGCCCAGCGCGGCGATCGAGCGGATGCGGCCGGTCTCGGGTGGTCCGGCGTGGGTGACGCCCAGGTGCAGCGGGTAGTCGTAGCGAGCGCTGATCGCGGTGTACGCGTCGATCACGATCCGCGGATCGATGCTCTTGGCCGCGAGCACCACGTCGTGGAAGTCCGCTTCGTCGAACATGCGCAGGTACTCGTCGAGCTTGGCCAGCATCAGCCGAACCAACCCCGCGCTGTAGTCGTCGGCGAGCGAGTGCTGCTCCGCGGCGCGTTGCTGTTTGTTGCGGCGTTCGACGATGCCGCCCTCGTTGACGCCGACGCGGATCGGGATGTTGCGTTCCTTGCACGCGGCGATGACGCGCATCACTTGCTTGCGATCCTGGATATTCCCGGGATTCAGCCGGATCTTGGCGACCCCTGCGCGGATTGCTTCCATCGCCCGCTCGTAGTGAAAGTGTACGTCGGCGATGATGGGTACGGGGCTGGCGGCGAGGATCTCGGGCAGCGCCTCGGTGTCGCGCTTCTCCGGCACCGCGACGCGGACCAGGTCGGCTCCCGCCGATGCCAGCCTGCGCACCTCGGCGATACACGCGTCGATTTCGTGTGTATATCCGGACGTCATCGACTGGAGCGCGACCGGCGCGCCCCCGCCGATCTTGACGGTTCCGGCGGTGACCTGGCGTGTTTTCCTGCGGGGCGTCATCGCTTCTCCTGCCGCGGGGCGTCATCGCCGCGGGACGACACCAGTAGTGTAGTTGCCCGGCTGTCTCGCGTCCCGCCGGGGGACGCTTCAAACCCGCGGGTCGTGGAGGTACCCGGCGAAACGGTCGAGCAGCTCGTCGATCGTGGCGCGTGAGACGTGCGGTTCGACGAACACGCCACTGATGTTCAGCCGCCCGTTGAACGTGCAGATGTTGATGCCCAGTCCGGCCAGCGGCGAGGCCGCCCGCAAGCCGTAGAGGTTTTCCAACGGCGGCCCGCAAAAGCTGCGCAGCGGCCTGGTAAAGAGGTT
>JALSRY010000253.1 GCA_026984555.1 Phycisphaerae bacterium | reverse complement strand
CGCCATCTCGCGGGCTCGCGGCCTTTCGACGAAACGCTCGAGGCGTGTATCGACTGGGACTTGTGGCTGCGACTCGCATACCGCGGCGCTCGTTGCCGCACGATTCCGCGCGTCGTTTTCGGCTACCGGTTGCACAGTGGCAGCCTGAGCCGGCGCTGTGGCGTGGTATACGCGAGCGGACGTCGCGTGATCGAGCGATGGCTGCCGCTTGCCCACGATCGCGTCGCCGCATGGAGTGCGTTGGGACGGTGGGCGGTGGCGCAGGCGGCGTTCGCGCTGGCCGCGGGCAACACGGCCGTATGCGACCGTTGCACGCACGACTTGCGGACGTTGCCGCTACCGCGGCAAATCGCGCAAGAGGCGGCCGGCGCGTTGCATTACGCCTTTCAGTTCGTGCGTGGTTCTGTCGGGGAAACGTGGCGGCACGCCACGGAGCCGTGGCTTGCCGAATGTGCCGACTGGTTGGACCGTAGTCCGTTGGCTCCACTGGCGGAAACGGTGCTTGCGGACTTGCGAGGGTTGATTGCCGCTGCCGACCCGCTGGAGCGCCTGGCGGGTGTGCTCGACCGGCGGTGCGGCGGCCGCGACGTGAGCCGCATCGTCGTCTATGGGTTGGGCAACAACGGGATCGGGCTGTGCGAGCGGCTGCGCGGCGTGGCGGATCGCATGGGGGTTCGGCCTGGCGTTGCCGACGATTTCGCCGACGATCTCACCTTTTCTCTGCTTGGCTTGCCCCGGGTCGATCCGCATCACTGGAAGTCCTGGCCCGTCGGCACGTTCGTCATCATCACCCCCAACTGTTTCGAGCCGATGGCCGAGACCTTGCGAGCCGCCGGCGGTCGTTCGGGGGAGGACTTCGCGACACTTGTCGATTCCTGCCCGGCGGCGGTGACGCCGGCAATCCCGGAGGTAATGGTATGAGTCCGTGGCCGATCACCATCATGCTGCCGCACGGTCTGGCCGTCGGCGGCGTTACGACATGGGCTGTTCAGTTGGCCGGTGCCTTGGCCGAAAAAGGACGCGAGGTTCGGGTGGTCGTGCACGAGGATGGTAGCAACTACGCGCAGCTACCGGCGGCCCGGATCGCTCCGGCGGTGCGGCTCGTCCACGCCGCCGGGCTCACGACCGCCACGGGCCGGCAGGAGGCGCTGCGTGCCTACCGCAGATTGCTGCCGACGGTTCTGCTGCCCAACCTGCTCGCCGAAGGGTATGCCGTGGCGGCGTCGCTGGCATTGACGCTGCCGGAAGAAGTGCGGGTCGTGGCGTGGAATCATTCGGACAATGCCTACGACTACACGTATCTTGCCTACTATGAGCCGATCGTGCAGCAATTCGTGCCCGTGAGTCGTCGATGTACCGAGGAGCTGGCTTGCAGGATGCCCGCACGGATCGACGCGATCCACCATGTGCCCTACGGCGTGCATGTACCCCCACCGCAGGACCGCGAGGCGCTGGGCGAACGCCCGATTCGGCTGGTCTACGCTGGTCGCATGGAGCAGGCCGGCAAGCGGGTGTTGGGATATGTCGATCTCGCGCGAGCGCTGGATGCGCGCGGCGTTCGGTTCGAGCTTCGGCTCGTCGGCGACGGTCCGCAAGCGGGCGAGCTTCGTCGACGCATCGCCGCCCTCGCCGGCACGCTGCGTCACGCGGAGAATCGCGTTTGGCTCGAACCGGCGGTGTCTCACGAGCGAATCGCGTCGGTCTGGCAGTGGGCCGACGCCGCACTCCTCAACTCGACCCGCGAAGGTTTCAGCATTTCGATGGTCGAGTCGATGGCGGCGGGTTGCGTGCCGATCGTGAGCCGGGTTGCGAGCGGGGTCGACGACATCGTGATCGACGGCCAGACGGGCTTGACGTTTCCGGTGGATGACATCGACGCGCTTGCGGATTGTGTCGCGCGGCTGGCCCGAGGTGAGGCCGACTGGCGGAAAATGTCGGACGCCGCCTGCGGGGCCGCCCGACGCCATTGCGACTACGATCAGTTTCTGGGCCGGGTAATGCACATCCTGGACGAGGCCCAAGCGGGACCACCACGCGCCTGGCCGATCGATCGCCCGCTGGTCATGAATGCGACGACCAGCGGCTGCGGCGGCCTGCCCACCGACGCGGCCGGGCGATTGGAACGGCTTCTCGAAAGCCTCGCGCAACGCGGCGAAGAGCCGGTGGCGATTTTCGGTGCCGGCCGCCACACGCGAGCGCTTGCGGACGTGTGGGCGCGGTCCCCGGTGCGCATCGCCGGCGTGATCGATGACGGGTACGAGCAGAACGGTTCGCGTTTGTGGGGGTGGCCGATCGTGACGCCGGAGGCTGCCGCCGCGCTCGGGCCGCGCGCGGTCGTCATCAGTTCGCGGATGCACGAAGCGGAAATCTACGAGCGTCATCAGGCGCGGTTCTCCGCCGCCGGCATGACTCTGTACAGGCTGTACGGGGACATGCCCGCCGAACGGACCGGTGCGGTCGAGGACGCCGCCAAGGCCTAGGGCTAGACGCGGGGGCAACGGCCGGCGGCGTGCCGGGCAGCGTTGGCTGAGGCCGTCTGCCAGTGCAGAGGCCTTGCGCCGGGCCGTGCGCGTCCCGATACCGCGCCCGCCGCCGTTCAGGTGCAGGACTCGCCATACACAGCCAGCATCGCGGACAAGTCGCCCAGGTCCACGTCGCCGTCACCGTCGAGATCCCCATCTTCGTACTGCATCCCGCTGGGCGCGTTGTAGTTGGCCAGCAGGATCGAGAGGTCGCCGAGATCAACAACGGCGTCACCGTTGAGGTCTCCGGTACAGTCGGGGCAACCGGGGGCCGGCTGTGCGAAGGTCCAGCCGCTGCCCGAGAACGCGACGATTTCGTCGAGGTCGCGGTCATTCATGGCCGCGTAGGGTACGAAACCTTCGTTGCGACACCGCGTATAGAGATCCGAGACGCGCCCATCGTTGTTCGCGGCCGAGGGGTTCGAAGCGTCGATGACGTAATCGGTGACAAGCACGGTCTTGCCGCGCGCCGCGAATTCGCGGAGTTGCGCAAGCGTATACTGCGTTTCCGCCGCCGGTTGGGGCGACAGCTCGTTGTAGTACAAGTCTTCCTGGCCGATGCCGCTGATGGCGGCGAAATAGCGGTCGGTGTCGGTGTCGAAGCCGTCGTCGTCGTCGCGGATGATGTCGGAGGCGTTCTGGGGGAAAACCAGAAAGTCGCTCACACCACGCGTCACGCGGGCATAGTTCGCGATTGCTTCCACCAGGTCGATCATGTACGCCCGGGCGGTCATGCGGTCGAGCTCGTGACCGTCGCCCTCCGGCCCCCAGAACTCATAGGCATCGATGATGTCGAGGTACACGCCGTCGAAGCCCGCGTCGATGATGCGGTCGAGCGGGGTCTCACCGGGGCCGGACGGCGTACCGAACAGAATCGCGTGCCAG
>JALSRY010000252.1 GCA_026984555.1 Phycisphaerae bacterium | reverse complement strand
TGCTCGCGTCGTGCGCAAACTCGACTTCTTCCAGTCCAAGGCTTCCTGCACCACGTTCGACGGCAAGACGCTGCGGACCAAGGCTGTGGTGAACTACCGCGAACCGCCGGTACTCAACAAACCCAAGCCCAAGACTTCCGGGTCGGATAACGAGCCGGCCGAAAGCGGCGAAAAGGGCGGCGAGAAGAAGGAATAACCCCGGCGAGGGGCACGACGCGCGTTTCGAAAGTGGGCGGGTGTTTGCCCCGGACCTGATATGCCATGAGCCGAGGGATTGACCCTGTTCGGCCCGGAGCGGGCCCGTCGGTCAGTCCCTCGTGTTCTTGCGCCTGGGCGGCTCTCGGCGGGGGACGCAACCGGGGGGCTCGCGGGGGAACGTTCCCCGCGCGGACGCCGCGAGAACTTGTCGAAAGCTGGACGACGTGGCGCGGCTACGCGATGTTTTCGGGGAACTCGAGCTGGATACCGAGCTTGTAGCCGCCCAGGCACTGGGTCATGTGCACGATCCGCCCGACCAAGGCGCCGCGCGCACCGTCGATGTCGATATCCACCCACACCGGCGTGCCGGGACTTACGGGATGACGGACCCGGAGCATCAGACCGTTGGCCGACACATTCACGACTTGCGCCTCGACTATCGCGGCTGACTCGGCCCCCGCCAGCGTCAGCGTCGCCCGCGCCAACGGAACGGTGTACCGGCAGTCGCGGCGTCGATTTCTCGGGTCCGGGTTGGGCTGCGGAGTACCGACGGTTGACACACACCGGTGCCACTCTTCGCGCGCGTAAAGCGAGGAGCGGGTGTCCGGCGATGTCTCCATGCGAATAGCTCCTGGTTGGCAAGCCGACCCGTTGTGTAATCGGCAAGACCGTGAGACGACTCGTTTAGTGTGTCGTTTCGCGCTGTGTGTGTGCTGGGAGCTTGGCGGCTGGTGCGGATCATGCTTTCGACCGCCGGGACGATCAGGAGGACCAGATCGCGTAACTCCCGGCAGATCGGTGGGATACGTGGACCGCGACGCAGCAGCGGTCCCGAAAACTCCAGAAAAAAGTGTCCGGAGGTGGAAAACGACGCTGGCCGGTGCCTATAAACAAACGGTCAGCGAAAGCTGCCAAACTCCTCCTCCTGTAAAAGGATTCCCGCTGCGTCAGCGGGTTTCCTTTTTTTGTGCGCCGCCCGGTACCCGTGCTCCTTCAACCACGCCCTCGCCTGCCTCGCGTCAGCGGGTTTCTTTTTTTTGTGCGCCGCCTGGATCGCCGGCCGCGAGCCAGCGTTCGTGCGGTCTGGAGGCGTGCGGCCGCGTTGCCGGCTGGCGTGACGCGGTTGCGGCCGGAAAAAAATCTGTTTTTGGGGTAGAAAACTCCGTCGATAGAGGCCTATGTATAAGTACAAGCTAACTCCTCCTCCTGTAACGAGGGAAACGATCGAAGGACGGTCGTTTCCCTCGTTTGTTTGGTATGTACCTGGGGCGGTGCGGGTGGCGGTTGGTGCGGACGGGCGAGTCGGCCGCCGGTGCCTCCGTGGCTGTCCGCGCAGATTTCAATAGTTGTGAAACCTTCTGTACACGCTGGACAGCCCCGCCCCGGTTCTCATAAACATAAGGTTGGAAATCGTCGGTCGCCTCGCCCGCGCGGAGCCGGGCCGGTGGCCGGAGCGGGGCTGACGCGGGACGCGCCCATGTCACCGGAAAAGACGACCACCGCCACCTGTAAGCCGGCTCGCGTGTCGCTGCCCATCGCCGACCTGCTGGCCGATATCGCGGACGATCTGGCGCAGGCCGCTCGGATCTTCCGCACCGAGCTTCGCAGCGACAATCCCTACGTCGCCGAACTGAGCAGCTACGTCGAGAACTTCCGTGGCAAACAGATTCGCCCTGCACTCGTGCTGCTGAGCGCGCAGGCCTGCGGCGGCATCCGTCCCGCGCATCATGTGCTCGCGGCGGTGGTCGAGATGGTGCACATCGCTACGCTGGTCCATGACGACGTGCTCGACGAGGCCGACCTGCGCCGCAGGACATCGACCGTCAGTCGGCGCTGGGGCAACGAGTCGGCTGTCTTGTTGGGCGACCTGCTCTTCAGCCATGCCTTTCGACTGTGCAGCAGCCTCGATTCGCAGTTCGCGTCGCAGGAGATCGGTCGCACCGCGGTGGCGCTTTGTGGCGGGGAGTTGCGTCAGGTTGGCACGGCCGGTCGGTTGGATCTCTGCGAGGACGAGTATTTCGCGATCATCACGGGCAAGACCGCATCGTTGATTGGAACGTGCTGCCTGCTCGGGGCCCATTACGCCGGCGCCGATTCCCACATCACGCGTCGGCTGGCCGCGTTCGGTCAATCGCTCGGGACGGCCTTTCAGATCACCGACGATCTGCTCGATCTCGTGGGCGATGAGGGCGTGGTCGGCAAGTCGCTTGGCCGCGACGTGGACAAGGGCAAACTCACACTCCCGCTGATTCACGCTCTGCGTTCGGCGGAACCGGGCCGGCGCGCCGAGCTGCTCGCGTTGCTGCGTAGCGATACTCCGGACCGCCACCGGGCCATCACGCGGATTCTGTTACAAACGGAGAGCATCGCCTATGCCCAGCAAGCCGCGGGGCGACTCGTTCGCGAGGCTGTGGCCATGCTCGATGATCTACCCGAAACCCCCGCCCGTGCCACGCTGTGCGCGATGGCCCAGTTCGTCATCGCGCGGCAGCGTTGAGACCGCGCCTCGCAACCGAAACGATCCTGTCGGCCCGCGTTCACGCGATTCATGCGGAGGGTCGGAACCTGATTCAAAACAAGCTCGCGCTGCTGCCGTAGCCGCGAACTCTGGAGGTGGTCAGGCGCCGATCGCCTTGGGCGTGGGGTCCGGCACGTCCTCCGTCGCCGACAAATCCGGGATGGCCGGCGCGTCGGGCGCGGCGGGAGGTTCGGGAATCGCCGGTGGCGCCACCGGCTCCACCTCTTCGATGGTTTTGCTCTGCGGCTTGAGCGAAAGCGCCTCGAGCGGCGGAAGATCGTCCAGGTCTGACAGCCCGAATACATCGAGGAACTTTCTCGTCGTCCCGTACAACAGGGGCCGGCCGACGATCTCTGCCCGCCCCAGGATGCGCACCAGCCCCATGTCACGCAGTCGCGAAAGGACTTCGCCGCACGCAACCCCGCGGATGGCCTCAACGTCGGCCCGGATTACCGGCTGCTTGTAAGCGACGATGGACAGCGTTTCCATCGCCGCGGGGCTCAGCCGGGTTTCGCTGCGTTGTTTGTGGAGCTTGGCGATCCAGGGCTGGAACTCGGGCTGCGTCATCATCTGGTAGCCGCGAGCGATGGCCTCGATCCGGAACGAAAGCCCGGCGTCGCGGTACCGATCGTTGAGATCCGCGATCAGCAAACGCACTTTGGTGGGGGTGCACCCATCGAGCAGCGCAGCCAAACGCCCCGCCGACACGGGCGC
>JALSRY010000251.1 GCA_026984555.1 Phycisphaerae bacterium | reverse complement strand
GTAGCGTTCGGCGGGGTAGTCCTTCATGTACCCCGAGCCGCCGAGGACCTGGATCGTCGTGTTGGCGACGTACACGCACATTTCGGACGCGACGTATTTGCTCATGGGGGTGAGCATGCCGTTGATACGTTTGAGCGCGCGGGCGGTGGCCTTGCGCTGCTTGAGCTCGACCTTGTCGGAGACGCGGCCCGATTCCAGCACGCGCAGGTTGTTGTTCTCCAGGTCGCAGACGCGGCAGGTCTCGTAGGTCAGTGCGCGCGCGGCTTCGAGCGCGACCTTCATATCCACGAGCATCTCGGCGACGGCGGGCAGTCGTTCGATGGCCGTGCCGAATTGTTTGCGCGAGTGGGCATACTGCCGGGCGAGCCGGTACGCCGCCTCGGCGATGCCGAGCGACTGTGCGGCGATGCCGACGCGGGCTCCGTTCATCAGCGCCATCACATAGGTAATCAGGCCGCGTTGCCGCTCGCCGATGAGTTTCGCCGGTGCGTTGTCGTAGACCAGTTCGCACGTGGGTGAGCCGTGGATGCCGAGCTTGTTTTCCAGGTGGCGCACGCGGATATGCTCGCTGCGTTCGGACAGAAACAGGCTCAGGCCGCGGCCGTCGGTCGTGTCCGGCTCGCTGCGGGCGAGCGTGAGCAGGATCTCGCCGCAACCGTTGGTGATGAACCGCTTGACGCCGTTGAGTCGCCACTGGCCGTTTTCGTCCTGGGTAGCCTTGAGGCGGATCGCCTGGAGGTCGCTGCCGGCGTCGGGCTCGGTCAGCACCATTGCGCCGGTGTAACGGCCATCGGCGAAACCGGGCAGGTACTCGTCCTTGATCGGCTGGTCGGCGAAGGCGTTGATCGTTTCGGCGATGCCCTGGAGACCGAAGATGTTCATCAGCGAACCATCGGCCCGGCTGACGATTTCGGTCGCCATGGAATAGATCACGTTGGGGCAGTTGAGCCCGCCATACTTGCGTGGCAGGGTGAAGCCCATCAGGTCGGCTTGGGCGAGACGACGCAGGTTGTCTTTCACGAGCGGGTTGAGCGTGACCGTGCCGTCCTCGTTGAGCGTGTGGCCCTCGCGGTCGATCTGCTCGGCCCGGGGGGCGATGGTATTGCCGGCGATGTCGCCGACGATTTCGAGCACGCGGCGATAATTGTCGATCGCGTCCTGCTCATCGAAGGGCGCGAAATCGACGCCGGCCTGGGCGTCGGCGAACCCGTCCTCCTGGGCCCGAGCGATTTCTCCCAGGTCCATGTGCTCAAAGACGAATCGAATGTCATCGTTGTCGGTGAAGAAGTTGGGCATGGTGCGCTCTCGGGTTTCCGCGTGTGCGGCCGCCGGCACCGGAGCGTTTCCGGGCGCCGACCGCCTGGTTGCCTCGTTGCCTGGGCTAGACCCGCTCCTTGATGGCCTTGATCATCATGGGAATCACCTGGTGCAGGTCGCCCACGATGCCGTAGTGGGCGACGGAGAAGATGGGCGCCTCGGCGTCGCTATTGATCGCGATGATCTTGGCGGATTCTTCCATCCCGGCGCGGTGCTGTACCGCGCCGCTGATCCCGGCCGCGATGTACAGCGCCGGTCGCACGGTCGTGCCGGTCTGGCCGACCTGGTGTTCTTTGCCGATAAAGCCGCTGTCCACAGCGGCACGCGAGGCACCGACCGCCGCGCCCATCGCCCCGGCCAGCTCGTGGATGAGGCGGAAGGCATCCTTGCTGCCCACGCCGCCGCCGCCGGCCACGATCGTCCGGGCCGCCTTGAGGTTGACGGTCCGCGGCTCGCGGTGGCGTTCGAGCAAGCGCACGGCGAAATCCGCGGGGCCGAACTCGACGGGCTCTTCGATGATTTCGCCCGTGCGGCTGTCATCGGGCTGTCCCATCGGCATGACGCCTTCACGCACGGTGGCCATTTGCGGCCAGCGCTCGGGATTGATGATCGTCGCGATGATGTTGCCGCCGAAGGCCGGACGAATCTGGAGCAGCAGGTTCTTGTGGACGGTCTTGGCGACCTTGTCCTCGACATCGGCGATATCGAGATCCGTGCAATCGGCGGTCAGCCCGGCTCGCATCTCCGAAGCGATCCGCGGTGCGAGATCGCGGCCGATCGCCGAAGCCCCGTAAATCACGATCTGCGGCTTGTGTTTGGCGATCAGCGTGCAGACTGCGCGGGCGTAGGGCTGGGTCTGGTAGTGTTCGAGCCGCTCATCCTCGACGACGTAGACCTTGTCAGCCCCGTGGGCGATCAGCCGGCGTGAGAGATACTTCACCTCGTGTCCGGGCAGGATGGCCGCCATCCGCACGCCCAAGCGGTCTGCCAGCTCGCGGGCCTTGCCGCACAGCTCCAGCGAAATGTCGTGCAGCTCGCCGTCTTCCTGCTCGGCGAACACCCACACCTCACCTTGTCGATTCACTTCGATCATGCGTTCTCCAAAGCCGACTCGCGGGCCGGCGCTGTTCCGCTGTCGCACTCGCAACCAGCAGGAGGGCTGGGCCGGAGGCGAGCGGGACCCACCAACCGGGACCGATTACGCCCGGCGTCCGCCGCGTCGGGCCGCGACCTAACCCAGCGTGTGGTCCACGATCAGCTCGTGGATCAGTTGCCGCACGCCCTCCTCGGTCGGTGGAATCTCGGTGAAACCTTCCTTCGTCAGCACGATCGACTGCACGCGGTGGACCTTCGTCGGCGAGCCAGCCAGCCCGCACCAGGCCAGATCCGCCTCGATGTCGTCGAGGTTCCACGTATCGATCATCAATCCGCGCGTCCGCAACGCCTCGGCGCGACGCTCGACTTCCGCTTCACGCTCCTCGTCGGTCGCGTCGGGCAGCGTGGCCTTGACCTCCGCCATCAACTCCAACCTCGTGCGGGCGCGTTTGAACTTGAATGCCCGCTTGGCGGCGGCGGGACGGGGCTGGTTGGCGACATCGAGCACGGTCACGAGCGCCGGCAGCCGCACCTCGACCCGTTCCCAGCCGTTGCCGACGTTGCGCCGCATCCGGGCGATACCGTCGTCGATCGCCTCGATCTGTTCCAGGTAAGTAACCTGTGGGATGCCGAGTTTCTCGGCGGTCTGCGGACCCACCTGGGCGGTATCGCCGTCGATCGCCTGCCGGCCGCAAAACACGAGGTCGTACCGGCCGATCGTGCGGATGGCCTGGCTGATGATGTAGCTGGTGGCGAGCGTGTCGCTGGCCGCCGCCCGCCGATCGGTCAGCAGGATAGCCCGGTCGGCGCCGCGGTAGAGGCAATCCCGAAGCACTTCGGCCGCTTTCGGGGGCCCCATCGTGAGGACCGTGACCGTTCCGCCGTAGCGATCGCGCACGTCGAGTGCCGCCTCGAGCGCGTGGAGGTCTTCGGGGTTGAAGATCGCGGGGAGTGCCGCCCGGTTGACCGTTCCGTCGGGGGTCATCGCCTCGGCGGTGATGTTGGCGGTATCGGGCACC
>JALSRY010000250.1 GCA_026984555.1 Phycisphaerae bacterium | reverse complement strand
GACCGAGAGCTTGAGCACGGCGCGGGGAGCGTCGAGGCCGTAGGCGGCGGGCTCCTCGGGATTGTCCACGAAGTCGATCGCGTGGAGATCTTCGAGGGCTTCGAGGAGTTTCTCGACGGCGTCGGTATCGAGCTGCGCGAGGTCGCCGTCGCCGTGCCAGGTGCCGTCGGTCTTGGTGAGCACGGCGTGTTGATCGCCGACGGTGAGCTCGATGGCGTTGATCTGGTTGCGTTTGGCGCGCAGCACGCGGGGGTCGCGCAGGTCGTCGAGCTTGGGGACGAGTTTTTCGACCTGCTGCTTGGTAAGGCTGACGACCCAGGGCTGGTCGGCGAGCTTGGCGTAGCGGGCGGTGGATTCCAGATCGGCCCAGCCGCCGACGAGCAGGGCGTGGGTCTTGGTGACGGTCTTGAACTCGGGCTTGCTCGGCTGGGTGGCGGCCTTGTTCTCGTCTCCGCTTTCCTTCTTCTTTTCGACTTTTTCTTTTTTCTCCGTGGTCACGCGGATCGAGAGCCAGGGCTTGGCGAGGCCGTAGGGTTCGAGCGATTGGGGCGTGTCGTCGACGAACTCCTTGACGCGCACGCTGCCCAGCCCGTTGATGATCCCCATCACTTTTTGCGCGCGAGCGTAGGCGCGCACCGGTTGGTTGATGACCCACTCGCCCCCGTCGTTGCGCGTGAAGTCGTAGGTCTTGCCGCCGAAGGTGATCTCGACGTGGCGGGCATTTCCGGCGGAGAGGCGCACCAGGCTCTTGGCGCGGTAATCGTTGACCTTGCGGTCGATTTCGCGGGTCAGGTCGCGGGCGACGACGAAGATGCGGTCGTCACCGGCGATGCGGACGTACATGTCGTTGCTGAGCGCGACGCGCTTACCGATTTCGAGCGTGAAATCCTTGTTGTCCGTGGTGTGGACGGTGATGCGGGCCGCGGGCGGATCGAGGCCGGCATCCTTGGGGCTCACGCCGCCGGCGCCGGCCGCGATGACGCGCTTGTACTGGAGCGACGTAGCGGTGGTGGCCAGCCCATCGACGAGGTAGCTCTCGGTGGGGCTCTTGAGTGGTGCGACCATCCGCCAGGTGTTGGGGCCGGGGCGTTTGGCGTTGGTGTCGCGTTCGAAGACGAGCGTGGGTTTACCGGTGCGCTCGAACGTGACCTTGGCGATCGCGTCCCGTTCGGGGCGGGGATCGAAGATATAGTGCGGCTTGTTCTCGGGTTTGGGCTGCGCGGCGGTCTCGGGGTTGGCGGCCGGCTCGCGGCCGGAGAAGATCCACAGCGCGGCGCCTCCGACCACCAGGACGAGCAGGATGAACGTGGTCTTGAAATTCATCCGGGATTACCTCCGTCGTACGAACCACACCACGGCGCCGGCGAGCAGTGCCAGGCCGGGCCAGATTCCGACCAGGAAGACCTGCGTGAAGGTGAGCTGCGGGCCTTCCTCGAGTTTGGTCAGGCGCGGGACATCGCCGCGTTGCGGCCCGACGGCGATGCGGTCGGCGTCGCCGGTCAGCCAGTACAGTGCGTTGAGGAACAGG
This sequence comes from Phycisphaerae bacterium, assembly GCA_026984555.1. GTDB lineage: Bacteria > Planctomycetota > Phycisphaerae > UBA1845 > Fen-1342 > JALSRY01. Next base: position 1,920 of record JALSRY010000250.1, on the reverse strand, counting down.
TCGCGGTTGGCCGGGTAGAGCTTGACCAGCCGCAGGGCCCCGCCGAGCAGCAGCATCTGGCTCATGTTCATCACGTTGTCGGAGATGAACGTATCGCTGGCGAAGACGACCAGTTTCTGGGTCTGGTCTCCGGCCGTGCGGGTCGCCGCGACGGCCAGCGGGAACGGCGCGGGGATATCGTCGTCGTAGCGGCGCGTACCCTGTTTCTTCTTGAGGTCGTCGTTGATCCGCGAGAGGTTGGAAATCGCCCAGACATCTTCGGTGTCGTTGAGCACGACGATGGGCTCGAGCTCGACACCCTTGGGGCGGTCCTTGCCTTCCAGGAGCTTGAGCGGGGCGACCGCCTGGAACGCCGCCGGCAGGCCGGCGAGCGGTTTGCCGATCGTCTGGTCGGTGTAGTGGAACACGCGTGAGGTCACGAGCAAGCGCTGGCTGACGGGGTACTTGAGATTCTCACGCTGGGGGTTGACGGCGAACTCGAGCGTGAGGTGGCCGTCCTCGACCTCGATTCCCCAGGTGTTCTTGAGGTAGTCCTTGAGGGCGTAATGGCCCGGGGTGGGGATGAACTGCGAAGCCGGCGGTTCCCAGTGTGTCAGGAAAATCGCCATCCCCGATTTGTTCACGGCGTCGATGATCCGCTGCTTTTGCTGCTCGCTGATGGGTGGCTCGGCCGCCGGCCGCATCGGATTGGGCTGTTGCGGCGGAGCGGGCGGGAAGACGACGTAGACCACGCGGGCAGCGTCGTCGACCTTCGGCGGATCGGGCTGGGTCTTGACGTCCCATTCGGCGGTGAGGAAGTTCTGTTTTTCGAGGATGTCCTTGATGCCCTCGTACGGGGCGTGGGGCATCTGCATGGGGTTGGCCCGCGAGAAGTCGGGTTTGAGCAGCGGCTGGCCGCCGTAGCGGGTGAAGATCACGGCGGTACGTTTTTTCTGGGTGAGTTTGAGGATGGCGGACGAGATGGCCTGCTCGCCGGCGAAGTCGCGCGGGTCGCCGTCGGGCGGTTCGGGGGCATTGCGATCGGTGCGCCAGGGCCAGACGTCATCGAGGGAGAGCACTTCGGCCTTTTCGCTGGTCTCGACGACGATCGACGAACCGCGTTTGAGCGTATCGTAGAGTTCTTCGAGCTTGACCTTCTTGAGGTTCTGGACCTCGCCGAGGAGTTTGCGGGCATCGTCGAGGATGGGTTTGTAGCGTTGGGGCGCCTGGCTGAAGAACGTGGCGGCCTGGGGTCCGAGCCCGGCGAGGCCGCCGCCTTCGCGGCCCATCCACCCGGAAATGTCCCCGAGCACCTTGGTCAGTTGCGAGAGGTAGTCCTTGACGGCGTTGACCGCCTGGCCGTAGCGGGGCACCTCCTCGGCCTGGAGCTCGCGCACGTTCGTTTCGGTATCCTGCGAGTTCTGGAGCAGGACGCGCAGGTTGCGTTGGATGATCGCCAGGTTGCTGTCGCGACCGGCAGTGGGGTTGGCGGCGACGAGCTGTTCGAGTGTGCTCGATTCGCCCTGGAGGAACTCGGCGACGCGCTTGTTCAGCTCGGGGAACTTCGCCAGGGCCTCGGCGTGGGGTTTGGCCTCGTCCTTGTAGGCGGGTTTTTCGCGCAGGCGGGCGAGCAGCTTGCTGACTTTTTCGGCGTCCTTTTCCGGGTCGATCATCTGGGCGGTGACCTTCCCGGCGCCGGCGGTCTCGTAGAGATCGAGCAGATCGGCGACGCGTTTGCGTCGTTTCTCGGCGTAGGGGCGCACCTCCTTGAGCGCGGTGCTGTAGAGGCCGGTGATCGTGATCGGCTGGTCGAGCTTGTGGAGCAGTTGGACCGTTCGCGGGCTGAGGCTGTTGAGCCCGCTGCGGGTCACGTCGATCTGTTTTCCGTAGGCGCCGGCGGCCCAGACGACGATGGCCAGCAAGGCCACCGCGAGCACGATG
>JALSRY010000249.1 GCA_026984555.1 Phycisphaerae bacterium | reverse complement strand
GCAGGCCCGCTTTCTGGCCTTGACGCGTGTGGTCGATGATGACGAACAGGTCCGGCTCGAACGCCGCAATCGCCTCGAGCATGACCGGCGGCGTGATGCGCGCGTAGTTGGTCGGTTCGATCAGCAGCCGCGTCTGGCACCCGTTCTCCTCGAACGCTCGCAGCCAGTCGCGCATCGAGTACCGCAGCACCGTGGAAAAACGACAGGTGAGCCCGAGCACGCGCAGTGGCGGTCCGTCGCCGGCCAACGCCTCGCGGAAGCGGCGGTGCCACCAGGCCCGGTCCCGGCCGCCATACGTCGCCGAAACCTGCTCGAAGAGCGCCAGCCGACGCGATTCGAATGCGGCGACGGAGTGCGAGAGGACGGTATCGACCGGAGGATGTTCCCTCTGCCAGGCCCGCGCGCGGACGATGACCGCTGGCGGGTAATTGGCGGAATCTGCGCGGACCTGACGGCCAAGCTGCTCGAGCGCATCTTCTCCGAGGCACAGTCGCACGCGGGGATCCGCCAACGCCGTGCGCCAGTCGGCCAGATGCAACGCGACGGCAATCGCCTCCCAGGACGTCTCGACCTGGTAGAGCACGGGAGCGGCGCCGATAAAGGTGTCGCGCGTCGCTTCGTGCAGCCAAGGCAAGTGGTGTCCGAGCCCGACCCCCACGAGCAGGATCGGCGCGATGATCTGATTGTGGAACTGCTCGGCGAGCTTGGCCGCCGGTGGGACGGGGATGTGCGCTCCGAACCCCGGTCGCCAGTGCTGCGCGGCTCGGTCGAAGACCAGCCAGTGCCCCGCGCGGTTGCGGTGCAACTCCAGGCGGTCGCGAAGCTTGCGCCAGGTAGCCTCGATCCGCTCGGCGGTGGATCGCTCGCCCGGGGCGGTTCGCTTCCGCAACGCCGCGAGGTTCTGCGCGAAACGCTCTTCGCACAGGCTCCAGTCGGGCCGGTTGCCGGCATCGTGCAGATTTCGCAACATCAACCTGAACTGCTCGTCGCTGCGCAATCCTGGCGAACAGTGCTCGGCGTACGCCCGCGCCCGCCCCAACAAACCATCTTGCGCCAGGTGGCGGATCAGCAACAGCAACAGGCGGTCGTCCGCCCCGTCTTCGGCGACCACCCGGGCGGCGGCGTCCATGAACGGGCCGATGTCCGGCTGCTCGGCCAGCGCGAACAAGGCGTCGGAATCTAGCACGGTCGGCATGGTGACAGCGCCCTGTCGTTGTAACCCCGTGGACATTATCGGCGCCCCGCCGGGAGAGACTAAAGGTCGGGCGGGCCCGGCGGTCGATAATCCAACGAGAGGGACGGCCAGCACGAAAGGCACCCGATGGGCACGCTGCGCAAACGGAAAGTTCGCGACCTCTACGGTCGCAAGCACAAAATCCTTTGCCCGCGCAGCAGCTACATCGATCGCGATGTGGTCATTGACGAACCGCAAGCGGTTACGATCGGCAGCCACTGCCAGATCCGCCGCGGGGTTGTCCTGCGGGCCGAGGGCGGCGAAATCGTCATCGGCAACCACTGCACGATCAACCATTACACCGTGTTGCATGCCTACGGGGGGATCTGTATCGGCGACTGGACGATCATCGCCCCCCATTGCGGGCTTTACGCCCAGAACCACATCCACGATTCCTTCGACGTGCCAATCGCCCGACAGGGCAGTACGGGGTACGGCATCTATCTCGCGGGTGACAACTGGCTCGGGTCGCATGTCGTGCTCTGCGACGATGTCACGCTGGGACGCGGCGCGATCGTCGGTGCCAATAGCACCGTCACGGCGTCGATACCCGCGGCCTGCGTCGCCGTCGGCTCGCCTGCACGAGTCATCAGGAAAAGGGGCCGGTCGCGCGAGTACGGCGTCGAGACGGCGACGACCGCGGACACGCCCTCGCGGCGCGAGACGCTCGTCGAGCGTGTGCTCGGCTTGTTACACGAGGAAGATGGCGTGCTCGTGGTTGGGTGTGGCGACGGAACGATCGTCGCACCGGTGGCAAAACGATGCGCAAGTGTCGTCGGTTGTGACTACTCGCGCGAAAACGTGGCGAAAGCCGCGCGGCGGTTTGCCACGCTTCGTTTTGTCTACTCCAATCCAACCCGTCTGCGCTTCGCGGATGGGGTTTTCACCGTGGTGGTGTTGCTCGATGTCGTCCAACGCCTGCTCGAGCGGCAATGCGAGCGCGCCCTGGCGGAAACGCGGCGCGTGCTGGCGCCGGGGGGGCGACTGATTCTCAGCACACCTCTGGCGAGCGCCGACGACACGCCCCCCTCGTACACCGATCTGCGGCGTTACGACGCGAAAGAGATGCACAACCTGCTGGCGCGTTACTTCGAGCGGGTACACCTGCGCGACGAACAGGACGGGGTGTTCGTCGCGACGTCCCGCAGCGACGCCGAGATGCGAAGTCGCAACGCGGCCGGTGGCGCGGCCGGCACCACGCCCGAACAACGCACACGGGGGAGCAAGGAGCTCCAATGCACTGGCTGCTGACCAATTGCGCCGCTCCGGTCATGGCGCCGTTCGGCACGGCGGAGAAACGACCGCCGCTGGGGATTGGTTTTCTCGCCGGAGCGCTGCGGCAAGCCGGACACCAGGTGTCCTTCATCGACAATTACCTCACGCCGAGCGGGTTTCTCGAACGCGATTACTTGCACGAGCGCGGCATCGACGCAATCGGCATTTCGGCGAGCACGATCTGCGCCTGGGATCTTCGCCGAATGCTGGGGCGGATCAAGACCCTGCGCGACTGCGGCATCTGGAAGGGGCTGGTCGTCGTTGGCGGTCCGCATACGACATCGGTGCCCACCGATGTCCCGGCATGGGTCGATCATGTTGTGCAGGGTGAGGGCGAACGGGCCATCGTGGCCATTGCCGACGGGACCGCGACCGAGCGACTCGTTCGCGTGCCGCGGCTGTCGAACCTGGACGATCTGGCGCCGCCGGCGTGGGATCTGTTCGCGAACTTGCCGTACGACTGGACCGCGAGTTGGCTGCGCGTGGCGCCGGTGTTCACGATGAACACGAGCCGTGGTTGTCCCTTCAAATGTAGTTTCTGTTCGACACCCGACATCTGGGGACGCAAGTATCGGATGCTCTCCGCGGCATGGATTCTCGAACAAGTCCGCCATCTTCAGCGGGCCTACGGTGCTCGCGGCATCTACTTCCGGGAAGACAACTTCAGCGTCTCACGCCGGCGGGTGCGCGAGTTTTGCGAGGGGGTGTTGCGCGATGGGCTCAAGCTCCAGTGGGTGTGCGAAACGCGCGTGGATACGCTTACCCGCGAGCTGCTCGAAAACATGTACGCCGCCGGTTGTCGTGGCCTGTACGTCGGTGTTGAAAGCGGCAGCCAACGGTTGCTCGACTTCATGGACAAGGGGATCGACCTGGAACAGGTCGAAGCCGTGTTTCGCTGGTGCTACGAAATCGGCATCCGCACATACGCGAGTTTCGTTGTCGGC
>JALSRY010000248.1 GCA_026984555.1 Phycisphaerae bacterium | reverse complement strand
ATCGCCATCCGCGCCCCCTCCTCGAATTGCATCTTTCGAACAACCGCGACCTGGTACGTCCAAGGGCTCGTCAAGCGACTCTTGCGGCGAACTGTCAGACGGCGACACTGTGACCGCAATGTTACGATCCGAACCGCTCGCAGCCGATCGCACGAGAAAGGCCCGGGGGGAGAGGATTGCCTCGGGCGGTCCCAGGAGAATGCGTCGGCTGTTCAGCACGGCCTGCAACATCCCGATCGCACCGAACCAGATGTGCAGCCCCCCCATGGCGCGCAAGCTGAGTGCCCCGACCGCGTAGGCAATCGAACATCCGAAGTAGATACCGCCGGTCGCCGCGGCCCGAAACCAAAGATCCCTCTTGCTGACGATATACTGCTTCTCCAGCACTGGCCACATGCCCAGCGCTATGAAGCTCACGCACATCAGTCCCCAGATCATGACGGCCGCCATAGCGTGCTCGGGTAACAATTGTTCGGCGGCAACCCACAAGCCAGCATCGACCATCAGCACCGCCGCGATCACGCGGGGCCCCCACAGCAACGGCGGGATGGCAGACACCATCAACACCGCAGACCAATGATACGGCGCCCACCACTGGTACCGCGTGGCGTTGAACACGACGAACAGCAAGAGGCCCAGTACACCCAGGGCCGCAGACACCAACACGGCACGAGCATGTCGGCGCACCGCAACTTCGGCACCTGCGCGCGGCGCCTCGTCGAGCAGCACTGTAGGATCGCGACGGAATTCCGGCATAAGCCCCTCCTGCCGCCACAATGCCAGCATGTCAGCATCACCCACCGCGACCAGCCGACGGCGACTCTTACAGCGGATCGCTACGTTCCTTCTCGCATATGCGCTGCACGATGCTGATAGGCAACGCAACACCAGCACCCATCCCAAGCCCCGTTTCCCGTCCCGAGCGCGAACACCCAATATGCGCACATCCCGAGAGAAACCGGAGTTCGCGAAGTACACAACACCAGAGCGTGCCGGTTTTGCGATAGGTTCTAGCGCTCTGCGGGACAATCGAACGCGTGGAAGATCGGACGTTCCGACCCATCCGCCGAGGCAGGAGCCTCTTCTGCGTCAATGTACAACAGCATCCGGTCGCCGCTGAGCGTTACCAGAGCAACGCGATCGTACGGAACAAACTCCCCATTCTGCGTGACGTTCTCAGGCGACGCACCTTCCCACCACGAGGCGGGCAGGTTCGAGTCCATATCCAACTGCTCCACATGCAACACGATGTGCGACTCGTCCCTAACCTCGAACTGACCCGATTCGATCGTTACCAACGCGAGGCCAAGCGGCACGCCGCCCTCTTCGAGCCCCATCGTCGACCAACGCGTGAACGTATGATTCTCGCGATCGAAACGATACGCCACCACCAGCGCCAGCGGCGATTCAACCTCGCTGCTGGTCGCCACGAATCCCCAACAACCCGAAAGCCCCTCAAGATCGTCGATCACGGTCCCCCCCGCGACACCCTCCAGATCACCTTCCCCCGCGGCTCCAAAACTCCCTCCCTGCTCCACCACCCGAGCAAGCGTCGCCGGCAGATCGGCCGATCCACCGAACAGCGGCAGGGCGCCGCAACCCGACAGGCCCCATACGCTCGCCACCACAATCCCCGAAACAGCCGCACAAGGCCAACTTCTTCTCGACATAGTACGACACCTCCCCTTCTATCGCCGCGAAATGACGGGGCCAGCGACCCCTCGGTAGCCCCCGTCCCCCTGCCCAGCTTGCATTCTACGCTGCACACTCCGCACTTTTCATCTTGTTGCCCTACATCACCGTGCGCAATTCTGCAACAAGGGCAAGGAATTCATGCCGCTGAGCTGACGTAAACGCGGCCGTCACGCGACTCCTGCACCGCGCTGCTAAGGCGTTCCCGGGGTCGGGGGCGCTGGTCGACTAATCGCCTTGCCGGCGCGGCGAAGCGCAGCAATCACAGTCTTGTTGGATTCCGCCTCGGCTTGTTTCGCAACGAGTTTACGCAGCGCCTCCGAGGCGCGAGCCTGCATCGCCGCCACGGCCCGCGCCCACGACACGCGCATCTTGATCACCGACCGCTTCTTCGCGGCGGGCCGCGCGACGACCGGCGCGGCGCGGCCGATCCGGATCAAATCGCGATCGATGATCTTGACAATCGCCTCGTCGGCCTTCGGGTTCGTCCCCAACAGGATCTGGCGGTACGCCGTCAGCAGCGATTGCAGCACTTGCTCGTCGATTCGCTCGCTGCCAAAGCCCCGCGCCGCCCGCGCGGCGATGCGCTGGAGTTCGGCGGGGTCGCGTTTCTTGGTGTGCAGGAACATGCGCAGGTCGCGCAGTAGCTGGCGGGCCGCCTTGCGATCCGCGCCGGCCTCCAGCGGCTTCCGGTCCGGCAGCACACCTTCGGGGTCGCCCAGTGCCGCGACGATCTCCTGAACCTCCGGGTCGTCCAGAAAGCCGCCGTGGTCGAACACGCGCGCGAGGTCTTTGGCAACATACTCGTCATGTGCACCTCCGCCTTGGTAATACTCCACCAGGCCGTCGCGCAGGATCGCGCGAGCCTCCGGCGTGGCATGGTAGACATACGTCCCAATCGAGCCCAGCGCCCGCGACTGAGCAATGGCATTGACGTTCGGACTACCCCAGTCATGCCAGAGTTCGTCGAGCATGGCCCGCGCCAGCGATTCGTTCAACTGACGGCCGGCCAGTTCGTATTCCGCCCTCAGCAGCTTCCACCGTGCCCTCATGTCCTCCACGGCTTTGTCGGTACGCTTGACCCATTCCCATGTCGACTGCTGATCTTGCTCCGTTGGTAGCCAGAGCAAATCCGCCTTCGGAACCGGGCGCGGCCCCGATCGCGAATCCTGGGCCGCCGCGGCTGCGGCCAGCAGTCCCAACACGGAAACCGCCACCATGGCCGATACTCGCCTCTCACACATTGTTCGATCCTCCTGTCAGCTGACCATCCCAAGGTTCATCGAGCACTTCCCGTGTATCATGCAACCGGCGCCGCGAACACCGCCGAGCGGGAAAGGGCGGCGAACGCCGCCGCTCTCCCACCCGACAACGCCGCGAGTCGTACTCACGGGCTAACCTGTGTGCGCCTTGTGAGCATCTTCAGACCCACATTTACGGCAGGGGTTCCGGTTCCACAGGATTCACCGGACCGGCGTTTTCTTTGTCGCACAGCGCGTAGCAGATCGCCAGACGGTGGCTCGCTGCGGTTAAGCAGTTCTCGCGGTCCTCATGTGCATCGTCGATACAGCTGTCATATTCGGGCCCCTGATCAGGATAAGCAGCCTTACAGTTGGCAACGTCTGCTTCATACTGATGGATGCATGTAAATACAGCGTCTGTGAACTCATTTACACACGTGTCCTTACAGGTATCAATTCCGCTGCTCCTGCGCATACGGGGACGCGCCATCGCTGAGCCGACGTAATCGCCAACGTCCACGT